>NZ_CDSBKO010000017.1:0-93602 GCF_977115655.1 Aquimarina sp. | reverse complement strand
TGTTTGCAGTAGATCACAGATGAAATAGATTTTCTATTGCATAATCTGGGTTTAAATGATTTATTAATTTAGCTACCGGTATAACAGATATGTACTATTAAGCAATTAAACCAAAATAATTGCGAACTCTTAAAACCTAAAACCTAACCAATGACTGTAGCCAAATTATTCGTTTTGGGAACAAAACGAGAATTATTATGGACAGATCTAGAATATCATAGATTTTTAAATCCTAAAACAGGTCGCTGTGGCGAAATCCCAATGGGAGGATTAGTTACACTGGCATTTGCTTCTGGTTGGGAAGATGACAGATTACTGCGTTGGATCACCCATAGTGAAAAAGACGAGCTTTGTAAATTAACCGAAGGTAAAATTGTATTTTATAAAGGCAATTTTGATGGTGTTATCCTTTTTGAATATAAATTTAAGGATGCTGCTTTAATCTACTGGAAAGAAATATTTACCGCTGTGGGAGAAACCCCAATGACAATTACCATGACCATTTCTGCCGCCATACAACAAGTAAAAGGAGTGACTTTGGTAAAACCTTGGCAAGAAAGCTGGGTTACACTAAGTGAGCAAATGCCATATCAGGCTGTAGGGAATGACCAAAAAAAAGAAGCTATAGAAATAACTAATGTAGATGGCCCTTTTGATAAAACAGGGAATAAAATATATTAGCCCTAAACATACATATTATTACCACGCTACTATAAAAAACTATAAAGAAGGAGATGATTTATACCAAATACAATGGTCTGCTACTTATGACGATGAAGATACTGCAAAACATCAAAAACTCATCACAGGCGGCACATATCAAGATGGAATCTTAAAAACACAAATACAAGTAAGTAAAGGCAAATATGCCGCTACAATATATGCTCACATAGACAACCTTAATCCAAATATAAATACCAAAGCCACCTATAAACAGGTAGTTACCTTTTTTATTGGAGGAGCTGGAGATAAAGAACCGTTTTATGGATCGGGAGCTACAAAAATTATGGAAGAGGTTAGAATTAATTTCAATAAAAAAATAAAATCAAAACTAGCCAATAATGATCTGTATACCTCATACTATTTGGGTTACAATGAAGTTAAAGGAGAAAATAATATTAAAAATAATATATTAAGCCAACTTCCTAACAAAGATGGTATACAAATAAACATTGTTGGTCATATAGTTTAGGAGGGTGGAACGGAGCACATTTATCTGATATTTTAACCCAAAAAGAATATATAGTAAATACTTTAATTACTTTAGATCCTGTTGGTGAAGGTGGCGGGGTAACAACTATTTCTGATATACATCTTTTATTTCCATCCCCAAAAGCAGGTTTTTGGGTATACATACATACCGATCCTGAAAATTATAGAGCTGATGATTTAATAGCTGATCTTGGGGGACAATGGATTCCTAGAAAAAATAAACCACATGTCATACATACTACAATATATAATCATGGTAAAGCGAATAATATGTTTAATGAAATTCTATCAAAAACAACAATTTCTGCATCTAGCTTGTTATTATCAACTATACAAAAATTCTTAGACTCTAAACTATGAAAAAGAAGTTTGAAAACATACCTTATCTAATGATTGTTTTTTTTATAATCATATTTTCTAATTCTTGTTTTAAAGATAACGGTATTCCAAAAGCTAATCTTGAGTTTCTAGAATTTAGAAAACATGATTCGAAAGAAAATTTCATAAACACTTACAAGATTAAATTTTTATCTGATGTTGCAATAAATGATAAAGTTTTTAAAAAAGCGGATGCCCCTCACTTAACTTGCTTATTAACAAAAACAAAAGATTTCACAATAAAAGATATTGACAACGCTAAAATTAAAATACTTGGGTATTTTGATGGTCAAAATGTTGGCTCTGAAATTGAGCCTAATGAAAAAAGTGAAGTTTTATATGAAAATAAAAAAAAGGAATATGAAATTGATATCATATTCTATGATAATAAAGGAAGTAATATTATAGATTCACCAGAAAATGATTTAAAAAAACTTCTTCTGGATAAATCTTGTATTCCTTGTAAATTAGAACAAAGATTCTATTTAAATACTAATAAACCATATTTATCCAACCCAATGTGTATACCGAAAGAAGATATTTTAAAAGCTCTAAATGATTAAAAAAAGTAACCTCCCCCTCTAATACATATACATTCATTAACATTAAAAAGTGTAAGAATTTAAAAGATTTATTAATTTAGCTACCTGTATAACAGGTTTACGTGTACTTATAGGTAGTATATTGCTATCAAATATTTTAAAATTACTAAATTGAAAAAAACATTAATCTTAATTATAAGTATACTATCTTTTGGATTAACAATTTCTCAAAATAAAAAAGCAGAGTTATTTTTTAAAGACGGTACTTCTATAGAAGGGTATGCAAAAATCACAGCTAATGATCAAATAAAATTTAGAGTTTCACTTGATCAAAAAGCTGATAAATGGACTGAATTGATGATTGAAAGCCTTACTATGTATGAATATGGAATAGCTGTTAAATATCAATATGTTTCCCTAAGTCCTGATAAACCTTCAATACTTCTTCGAGTACTTGCTGAGGGGAAAGTGAATTTATTTGGCGATATAAAAAGAACAAAAACAGTCATAAACTTTGGAAATTCCAACGATAAGTTCCCAACTAATATGATTTATGGAGAAAACGAAAGAGCTCGATATTATGTGCAGAAAGAAACCGAAAAATACCCTACTTCACTATTTGGTATTAAAGGTTTTAGGAGAAAAGCAAAAGAATATTTTTCGGACTGTATTGGAATTCTAGAAAAATTAGACACTCGTGAATTTGATATTCATAATTCAGGAGAAATGGTTAGCTATTATAACGATTTTTGTGCTGAATAAATATTTGCTTTCGGGGCAAACTCACGAGGTATGTTTCCGAAAATATATCTTGTTTTCAAGACAAGTCTCAGGGAATTAGACCTTCAATTAAAGCAATTAAACCAAAATAATTGTGAACCCTTAAAACCTAAAATCTAACCAATGACCGTAGCCAAATTATTCGTTTTGGGAACAGAACGAGAATTATTATGGACAAATTAAGGATATAATACATTTTAAAACCTAAAATATTTCATTCTCATTCGTAAATCGTATTATTCAAATTAATCCTATATTGTTGTCTTAATAAGATACTATAAAACCAGTAACTAAAACTTATTCTTTTCAAAATGTCGATCAATTATTCTTTTGGGCTTCCTCTTAAACATAATTTTGCAGAATTTATTTATTATGAGGGATTATTCTTGCCTCATGAGATTAATAGGATACTTGATTTTTGGCAGGACCAAAAAACCATAAAGGCCACAATTAGCGGAGAGGAAAAATATAATGATGAACTAAGGAAAAGCTCGGTTATGTTTATAGATAATATACAGGAAAATGATTGGATTTACAACAAGCTGGCATCTTTGGCAATAAAAACCAATAACGAAAGGTACTGGTTTGATTTATTAGGATTTCATCAAGAATTACAACTAACAAGATATTCTAAAGGAGATTTTTTTGATTGGCATTTAGACTTTGGAGCTGGTGAAATTTCAGCAAGAAAATTAAGTATGACCGTGCAACTATCAGACGAAGATGCTTATGAAGGAGGAGACTTGCAATTTATGGTAAATCAAAAAATTGTGAATGCTCCAAGAAAAAAAGGAACCATAGTAATTTTTCCATCGTTTATAATGCACAGAGTAACCCCGATCACAAAAGGAACTCGGCAATCTATTGTAGGATGGGTAACAGGTCCTCCATATCGATAAAAATAAGACTGTTTTAATCCATCTTAAATTAGGGAATGTAGATAATTGGCAGAATTAATTAACCCATTTTTTCTTAGATTATCTAAAACCTCGTATAGGTCTAAATCCGGATTCCTTCGGTTTAAGACTAACTTTCTAAAAGCTTCTAATGCTTGTTCATGATTTAAATCTATAATATCAGCAATAAAGTCATCTGCAGATTTTGCAACCAGCCCAAAAGTAGCAAGATAATCCTCTGGGAAATCTTTTAAATTATTGGTGACTATAATATTTGCATTAGTTTTAATTGCTGCTGCAAGTACATGGCAATCCTTTTCATCAGGTAAAGTTAACCCCGGGATTAATGGTTCATAATTTATGACCAAGGCATCAGGAAATGCTAAATTTGCAATAGCTGTCCTTTTTTTAATTTCTTCTTTGGTTATCCCTTTCCTTTTCATTACATCTTCCCACTCATCAAAAATATGTATGCTCTATTTAGCAGTAAACAATTCATAGTGAGCAAACCAAAACAGTAAGTCTCTAATTTCAATTGGATAAATAACATTAGTATCGAGTATACAGGTAAAACGAACACTATGAATCATATAAGCCTAATTCTTCGTCAGACTTCATCATATCTATTAGAAATTGTTCTTGCTTCAATTTCATTTCTTTCTTATAATTCATTACGTCTTCAAATTTAACTCTACGATGTCTTCCAACCAAAGTATATGGAATATTACCTTTTTCAAGTAGTTTAACAAAATGAGGTCTTGAACAGCCTAGTAATTCAGCCGCTGCTTGAGTTGTCATTTCAGTAGCAATAGGAACCAAAGAAATTGGTTGCCCTTGACTTGTTGCTTTTAATATTTTTGCTAAAAGTTTAAGGGCTTTCAACGGGATTTTTATTTTTTCAGCAGTTTCTTCAATTTCAATTTCTGGGTTCTCTGTACGTAGCTCTTTCAAAGTAGCGGTAAGCGCATTATACGATTTCATCGCTGCAACCTGCTCTTTTTTAGATGGTCTTTTTATAGTATCAAAGTATTCCATGTCGAATTAGTTTAATCTTAGGGTGTTAACAAATATAAACGAAATAAACGAAACGGTATTATAGCAAATGTTAATTTTTAAATTGAAAAATACAAATACTACAAGCGGTAACCATCACTAAACCTATACTATATTATAAAGCGATTTTCAAAACTAAAAAACCCGCAAGGCACAGATACAAAATTTTAGTATATATTTTTTGGAGTATCAAAAAATGTTAGGTTTGTAGAGGAGCTATATTCTTTATTTTTGCTGTTAACAAAAATAAAATTGTTTCAATCCTAAATATAAATGGAGTTTAAAATTGTCGAAATACCAACAGAAGAAACCTTAAATATTCGCCATAAAGTTATGTGGCCTAATAAATCAATTGATTACGTTCGAATACCAAATGATGATAAAGGAAAACATTTTGGCTTATTTGTTAATGATAAAATGATTTCGGTAATTTCTTTATTTATTGTAAATAAGGAGGCTCAGTTTAGAAAATTTGCAACGTTAACAAGGTATCAAGGAAAAGGATTCGGTACAGTATTGTTAAAAGAAATCATGAATATTATCAAGCATAATAAAGTCAATAAAGTATGGTGTAATGCTCGAATAGATAAATCAGATTATTACGCCAAATTTGGAATGACTTTGACAGATAATAAATTTATAAAGGACGGAATTGAATATGTTATAATGGAGAAAACATTCGATTGATTGAACCGCTATAAATTTTGAATTAGGTTATAATTATTATACTAATAAAGGTAACTGTTACATAAACCATCATTTTTTAAAAACTCTTAATGAATAGTATTCAAGAACTCACAGAAAAATATAGCGGGAAATATTCAGAGGATTATCTTAAAAGGATAAATAGCCCGATGGGAAAATACATATACCAACCAAAAAGCGGGGTTATAGAAGTTGACGGAACTAAAATCACTATAAACTTAAATGAAGTTAGTGGAGCTATGCCTGTAACAGAACCGTTTCGGATTACCCTACACTTAGATAAAGTTTATGAAACAGAGCTGGTCATTTACCCCAAAAATTTATGGAATAATTTTTTAGATCTTATTCTGCCAAAAAGGAAAGGTTTTATACCAAAATCCATTAAAAAACAATTTTGGTTTGGTGGTAATAAAGACCTGTTAAAGCAACTTGTTTCAGATATAACTTTCACAGAAAAAATAATAAACGAAAGAATCTATATAGCAACGGGAGATAAACCAATAAACCAAATTGTACTAACCCCACAATATGGAATTAAAGATATGGAGCAATTTGAAAAGTTTGTTTATATTCTTAAACAGATTGAAAATAAAATAAAGAAAACACAAAAAACTAGGACATAAAGAAGTTGTAAAGATTTTAATCTCAAATCTAAATAACCCATAAAAAGCCTATAAAGCACAGACATAAAATTGTAGTATATAGTTTTAGGAGTATCAAAATTTGTTAAATTTTTTGGATAGACGAATATGAGATATAAAGCATGTTATGCTTTTGTATTCTCTAAAACTTCTATATCACTTTGTCTGTATTTTTTGGGAGTTGTACCTTCTACTTTTTTAAAAGCAGCAGTAAAATGAGTAGAATTTTTATAGCCAACCAATTCTGAAATTTCATAAATAGGTTTTTTACTATGTTTTAATAACTTTTTTGCTTTTATCATTCGTAACCCGAGGGCATACTCAAAAATAGTCTTATTAAATACCCTTTTGAACTCCTTTTTAAGTACAAAATCATTTAACCCTACCTTACGGGCTAATTCATGAACAGAGTATTGTATGGTTAGGTCAGAGTTTATAATATACTGTACTTCGTATAATTTTTTGATAAGATTATCGGTAATGGGTATTTCTGGTTTAGCCCTTTTATTGACTTCCAAATGTAAAGAAAGTAATTCTAATGCTTTGGATTCTAAAAATAAACGTTTTAATAGTCCTTGTCTGGTATCGGTAAGTAGTTCTGCTAGGATTTCCTGAGTTTTGCTGCACAAAGGTTTTGCAAAATTTCTGTCTAATTTTTCTACCGCATATTTTTCATGGATTCCGTATTCTGAGTCTAGTTTATGTTTTTTGATGAAATCAGAATGCATTCTGATTTTGATTTCCTTATAGTGTTTGTTTTTATGGTATTGTATAGATCCCGATACTTGAGATATGTATACAAGATAGCTTTCCTGACCCTCATAAATCAAGTCATGGGATTTTCCATCGATTTTAATAATCTGCTCCCCATCAATCAAATAAGATAATTCTATAGCATCTATATTCTGTTCACCATGAATTTTAAAGTCGTTTTTTAATAAAACATCAAATACCCCTATAAATAAGCCGTCAAAACGGTTGTACTCAAAATTTCCGTCCCCAATTTCGGGTAAAAAACAAAATTTTTTTGTGTAGATACCACAATGCTCTTGTTGATTAACTAGTTTAGAAATAGTATGTAAAACACATTTGTTTTCATGTATTACTGGAGTTGATTTTGCAGACTCCTTATTGCGTCTTTTTTTATCCATAATGCGTCATTTTTCTCTTTCCTTAGGCGCTAATTTTGCATCCAATACTTATTTAGACCAAATATAAATAATAATATAAAGTCTAAACTACATTGTTTAAAAAAAATTGTCATGTTAGTGTTTGTTTTAAGAAAAAATAGTTGCCTTTTTTTTCTGCTGTTTGGGATTATGATCTGTACAGGTCAGAGCAGAATAAAAGGCACAATTCTGGATACTCAATCTAATCCAATACCCGAAGCTTCTATACAAATTATAGAACTTAAAAATAAAGGAGCTTTAAGTGATTTTGAAGGAAACTTCGAATTTGATGCTCCATCAGGTTCTTATACCTTAAAAATTAGTTTTGTAGGGTTTAAAGATTATCTTAAAAAAGTAGAAATCAAAGACTCAAAAACCACATCCCTTACTATTGTATTAGAAGAAGATGTTAAAGAGCTGGCAGATGTGTTGGTAAAAGCTAAATCCAAAGCACAAAAAACCAGAGAAAAAGCTTTTGAGGTAGAAGTAATACAAACACAAGGACTTAAAAATGCTAGTGTAGATATAAATTCGCTTTTAACAACAGTTCCGGGAGTAAATGTTAGACAAAGAGGAGGGCTTGGATCTGCATTTGAATTTTCGTTAAATGGGTTATCGGGTAAGCAAGTAAAATTTTTTATAGACGATATCCCATTAGAGAACTTTGGGAGTTCTATGTCTTTTAATAATTTTCCTGCAACGCTAATCGAAAGTGTAGAGGTCTTTAAAGGAGTTGTCCCTATATATCTAGGAGCAGATGCTCTGGGAGGTGCAGTAAATATTATAACCAACCAACGTAAAAATGATTTTATAGATGTATCCTATGATGCAGGATCTTTTAATACCCATCGGGCAACTATAAATACCCAATATTATAGTGATAAAGGATTTGTAATAAAAGCATTTTCATTTTATAACCACTCGGATAATGATTATAAGATTGATGATATCGAAGTAAGGGACGAATTGGGTAACGATACAGGTATCAGACGAGATAATGTAAGACGATTTCATGATGCGTACACCTCGCAAATGATCAACTTGCAAACGGGTTTAGTAGAAAAAAGCTTTGCCGATAAACTTTTAATAGGCATTACAGCCTCTGCAAATAAAAACGAAATACAACATCCTATAGATCCACAAAACCCTTTTGGGGAGGTTTTTACCAAAAATAATGTAATAAACGCATCTTTGATTTACGAAAAAGCAAACCTGCTTAAAGAAAAACTAAAAGTAAAACTATATGCTGCCGTTGGAGAAAATAACGATAAAGTAGCAGATACTTCTGCCAGAAAATACGATTGGTTTGGGGGGTTTATAGAAAGAGGGGATCAAAACCTGGGAGAACTGGAATTTAGTAAAACCCTATTCGAATTTAAAGATAAGACCCATTTAATTAACGCTTTTGCAAGCTATACCATAAATGACCAGAGTGCACTAAATTTTAATTTTACCAAGAATTATATAAAGCGAAAAGGGGAAGACCCAGCAAGAAAAGGAAAAATACCATTTAATGACCCTCATGTTATCAACAAAAATATAGTTGGGGTATCCTACGATTTGGAAGCATTTGATGCTACCTGGAATACCACTGTTTTTGGTAAAGGGTATTTTTTAAACTCAGAAGGGGTACTTGAAGACGTATTGACCAATATTGAAGAAGATCGGTTTACAAAATTTAATAACACTTTTGAAGAACTAGGGTACGGGTTTGCATCTACCTATAAATTTACCGATGATATACAACTAAAAGGTTCTTTGGAAAAAACATTCAGGATACCAGAAGGATACGAGATTTTTGGGGATGGTTTTTTATTGAAATCAAACCCCGAATTATTGCCGGAAGAAAGCTACAATGCAAATCTTGGGTTTCTTTTGCAAACCGATATAAATAAATTTAAAATCCGTTTGGACTCTAATGTATTTCTACGAGAGTCCGAAAACTTTATCACCATTAGGTCCGAAGGTATTTTTTCCAGATATTATAACACTGCTGCAGCTCGAAGTACAGGGGTAGAGGGAGAAATAAGAACCATATATAACGATGCTTTGTTTTTGGAGATAAATGCAACCTATCAAAACATTATAGATCGCAATGTAGGTGCAAATGCAGGAGTAGACTTTTTAAAAAACCAAAGAATAGCCAATATCCCTTATGTATTCGGTAATGCAAAAATAGGATATAATGCAAAAGATATTTTTTCTGCAAATGATAAATTAACTGTGTCATGGAGTTCTTATTATGTGCATGACTATCCCCTTACCTCATTTGTAGAAGGCAGCCCCAAAGAACGGGATATTATACCAGAGCAGTTTTCGCATAACGCACAACTAGGATATTCCTTTAAAAACGGAATGTATAATATATCGGTATTGGCAAGAAACGTAACCGATGCCAAGGTGTATGATAACTTCGAGATACAACAACCGGGCAGAGCCTTTTATGTGAAATTAAGATACTATTTGTCAAACTAAAATCAGTAATAATTATTTTAAATCATATTATAATGAAAACAATAAGTATAATAAAAAATTGGGTGCTGGGAACCGCCATTTGTCTATCTGTATTCTCCTGTAGTAAAGATGATGAAAATGTTGTTGTAACCCCACCAGAACCTACTGCGGTTTCTAAGTATGTAGTCGGTTTTCAGGCACTTCCTGTAGGAGATGCTTCTCCTGTAGACTATATCCTAGAGCTTCCGTCTTTAGAATCCCTTACCGCTGGGGAAATCTCTGTAAAAGGACAAGGAACACCTTTAAAAGGATGGCGGTTTTTTCATAATGTAAAAAATACTGTTTTTACAGCAGGGTATTCCGACGATGATAAATGCATAGCATACAGTCTTGATAAAGAGGGAAAACTAATAGAAAAAGGAAACTTTGCTTTTCAGTCTACATTAGATAATTATGCAGCCATAGATGATAAAACTTTACTGGCAGTAGAACTTACTTATAGTGGTTTGTCTAACAAAAGATTTCATATCATAAATGCAGAAACCGGTAAGCTGGAAAAGATAGTAGAGCACCCTATAGATATAGATAAAGGTGATGGTACGGCAGCAAACCCGGGATCTATTCCTTGGGTAACAGGTATGGTACTGCAAGGAGATAAATTATTTGTTTCTTATCATAAATGGCTTGCAGATGGCTCTTATGTAACCCCAGATGTGGATAGAGCGTATGTAGCGGTTTTTAAATACCCCGAATTTGAACTGGAAAAAATAATTTATGATGAAAGAACAAGCCCCATAGGGGTTAACGGGCACAGTACCGGTATCGAGAAAACCGAAAACGGAGATATTTATTCGTATTCTAGTTCTGCACTAAGCGCAGGTTTTACGGCAGCGACAAAACCATCTGGGATTTTAAGGATCAAAAACGGAACCACAGAGTTTGATAAAGATTATTTCTTTGATGTAGAAAAAGCGCCAAACGGAGGGAAACTATTCTGGATGGATTATATAGGAAACGGTAAAGCAATTGGTAGAATTATTTTAGATGATACAATAGGCCCTTGGGGGGTTTTTAAAGAGGTAGGTAGCTTTTTTAAATTGGTAGTGATCGATCTTCAAAATAAAACCATTACAGATGTACAAGGAATACCAACACATGCAAATCGATACACTTCTCCTATGTTTGTAGAAAGCGGTAAAGCATATATAAGCAGTTTTGCGGGTACAGAAACACATGTTTATATTGTAGACCCAGAAACGGCTACAGCAACCAAAGGAGCCAAAGTACAAGGGTTGGCGCTTAAAGGAATTTTTAAAATAACCAACTAATTTAACCTGTGAGAAGAAACACTCCTGGGCAGGTGTATGTCTGGGGGTGTTATTATTTTTTAAAACATAACTATGTCTTCGCCAAAAAAAAGAAATAACCGTAAAATCATTTTACAAATTCATAAAATACTAGGCCTAATTACAGGAGTAGTACTTTTTATCGTATCGATTACAGGATGTTTATGGGTTTTTAAAGACGAAATTGAAAGTTTTTATACCGATTATAAATATGTAACTCCACAAGAACAGGAGTTTATTATTTCTTCTAAGGTAAAGTCAATTGCAGAACAAGTAATTCCCGATAAAACTATTCATGGTGTTATATATGGGCAACCTAATGAAGCCATAGAAGTCGTTTTTTATCAGGCAGAACCAGAACTGTTTTATCAGAGTGTTTTTTTGGATCCATACTCGGGTAAATTTATTAAAAGGGTAGATAATGATTCGGGATTCTTTGCTTTTGTATTAAAGGGGCATATACGATTATGGCTTCCAGAAGCAATTGGTTCCCGAATAGTATCCTATTCTATATTATTATTTTTGGTAATATTATTTAGTGGATTTTTTCTTTGGATACCCAGAAACAAAAAAAACTGGCGACAACGGCTAAAATTTGATTGGAACAGTAAAACACGCTGGAAACGAAAGAATTTTGATTTGCATTCTGTAACAGGATTTTATATTTCATCTCTGGGGTTACTGTTTGCGTTTACAGGATGCGTTATGGCGTTTAATTGGTTTTATTTTATAGCGTATATAGCTACAGGAGGAGATAAGGCACCACAATTTATTATTCCACAAAATATAAGTACAACCATTACAAAATCAGATACAAACCCGCCATACGATCAATTAATACCTATGCTCTACAAGACATATACCAATGCCAAAAGTTTTGAATTGCATTATCCCGAAAACGATTCTACAACAGTGCTTGTTGAGGTAAGTAACTCTGCAGGGTTGTATTATAATATGGATTATCTGTTTTTTGATCAACATACACTACAAGAAGTAGAAACAACCAGTATTTATGGAAAATACAAAAATGCAGGATTTGCCGACAAGGTGATTCGAATGAATTATGATATTCATGTTGGTTCTATTGGGGGGGTAACAGGAAAAATAATTGCTTTTTTAGCAAGCTTGATCTGTGCTTCTTTACCGGTTACAGGGGTTTTGTTATGGTATGGTAGAGTGTATAAAAAACGACCTCAGGTTAAAGAAAAATTAGCTCCGGCATATAGTGCGTAGAGGTAAATTAACATAAGCCTACGGGTTTTGTGTCGACGAAGTCAACCCATCATCTTTTTGATTTATTATAAGGAAGCTGTTACTTTTTCTATATATATACAAATAGAATAATGTTAAATTTCGTTGATAAAACAGGCATCACCAAACCTTGATTTAATAACATTGGATAAACCCTGCTAAGTATTTATAGCTAAATCAACATAAAATAATAGTAATCTTTCTAGTAAAAAATCGAATTTCTACGTTAAAAATACTCGTCATAGCTCTGCTATGACTGCGTTTTTTGCCTTGAACTTCGATTTTTTCCTTTATAAATCTTTCATGTCATTTCATATTAATTTAGCTATATTTGAATTTAATTTTTTTTGAAATCTAGACAATAGGGTTTGTGTAAAACATTGTAAATCCAATTTTTATTTTAGATATATACCTGCAAACCATTATCGGTTTTCAAGGTGTTCTTAATATTTTAACGATACTTTTTGCTTGTTTATCGATATTTTCTCTCCGATAAACAATTTTTCATTTCTTTTTTAAACAAGAAAAGTAAATTTGATTCAATAATTTAAAAAGCAATTTATTATGAAACATTTCTACAAAACTTTTCGTTTAAAATTTAATAATAGCCTGCTCTTTTTTAAAAAACTTTCCTACTATATCTGCTTAAACAATACATGAGTAATTGTATAAATGAAGTTTTAAGCTATCTGTTGATTTTTAAAAGACATTCTTGGTATTTACGTAAGATTTTTTATTGTACTTTTTTTAATCACGGTACAATTGTACCGCAATTAAATTTATAGTGTTTTTGGGTATACTATCAACAACCGAAAACAAATAAATAAAATTCAGGTAACTATTTTATTTAAAAGCTTTAAGTAGGGTTGAAAAGCGATAATTACTTCAACAACTTTACTCTTGCCATTTATTCTCATAACCCAAAACCAACTCATTAAATAAATAATTCATTTAGCAAAAATTCTTCTTAAAACCATCTAATAATATAAAATTTTATGAAAAGAAATAGTATGGAAAAGAAGATTTATATGGATACATCATTAATGTTCAATTCCTTTTGTGATGATTTCATTATCCCAGAACGTAAAAAATCAATAATCTATTCAAGAGCTAATTCAATATGTAGGATACTAAATATGGAATATTGGGATTTGAAGTCTTGTTCAGGAGGTATTTTTATAGGTAGTTTTGGAAGAAAAACGGCAAATGCCCATGTCAATGAAATTGAACTCATGTTTGAAATTCCCATCTCAATAAAAAATAAATACATTAGAAAAAACAACAACCCTCAATTTGAATTTTTGATGGATGTAAAGAATGTAATTAGTAGGGGTTACACAAATGTAAAAATCAACAAAGAGAAACAGATGATTGAGGTTTGTTTTATAGATGAGATGCTTTTTCATATTTTACCTGTGTTTAGATATTTTGATAAATATATACAAGCAGATATTTCTGAAGAAGGGAATTGGATGGTAATAGATCCTATTTCTGGGATAAATGCAATAAACCAAGCAGATAGGGTTACAGGAGGGAATATTCAAAATTTGTGTAAAATGGCACATGCCTGGAGGTTACATTGTAATGTTCAGGTTAACAAAAAGCTATTAGATACATTAGTCTGTAATTTTCTTTTACAATGGAAAGATAAATGTTGTACTTATGAGCACTATGATATCATGTGCAAAGATTTTTTTAGGTACCTTAAAAGCCAACAAACTTCGCAAAAAATATGGAAAACAATGAAAAGTGACCAAATGATTTGCAATCCTGAAGACTTTATCAATAAAGCCACTCTTGCCTATTATAATGCAAGTAGTGCTATTGATTTTAAAAAAAAGAAAGAATATAGGTTGGCAATAGAGAACTGGAAAGCAATTTTTGGAAATAAATTTGGGCATGTAACAAAAAATAATAGAATAGAAAAAAAATATGAAGAGTTAATATCACGGTATACCCAAATTGGAAGTATAAAGTCTCTAGAAAAAAAAAGTTGCAAGTCAGTATGTTTTCAGGTTCTTTTAGCAATGGTTATGTTTGCCAGTATGTTGCTTATTGGTTATACAGGGGACTTGTATCCTGAATTTGTTATATTTATGGTAGCAACAATACTGTTCTTTTTTGCTTTGGATATTTAAAAAACAGTTAATTTTCTTTTTCAGTAAATTTAAAGTGTAATCGATTGGTATTATTTTTTTAAAAAAATTAAGAACGATATCATGTTTTTTGAAACCATCGTTCTAATAATAAGATGTACTAATAGGTGTTTTATTAAACCTGCTTTATGCAATAGAAAACCTATTACACCTTGTAGCTACTGCAAATACAGGCGCTTTGCTTCGTTTTTTAATTTAACCATAGCAGTTTACCCTGGGTTTATCGAAGGGCTATGCTATAGCTAAATCAACATAAAATAACATTAATCTTTCTAGTAAAAAATCGAATTTCTACGTTAAAAATACTCGTCATAGCTCTGCTATGACTGTGTTTTTTGCCTTGAACTTCGATTTTTTACTTTATAAATCTTTTATGCCATTTCATATTAATTTAGCTATAAAATCAAGAAAATGACTGCATTTATGGCATTTTCAAGCTTCATTACGAAGTTCTACTGCATAAAGCAGGTTAAAGCAATAATGAATTTTTGTCCATAAAAAAAAGAGAGTAAACTTATAATAAGTAATACTCTCTATCCGTACATATATATAGGGGTAACTTCGAGTCAAATAGTGTGCGCTCATTCTGCGAGCCTGTATGTTATAAACGATAAATCAAAAAAACAAAGAATTTGTGTCGTTTTGGATTGTGTACTGGTATTGTGTTTTTTTAAGAATGTATAATAACTGGTATTCATTACATATTTTGAAATAAAATTGGAAACCTTGTTTGTTTTCCATGGTTTTAAAACAGTAGTAAAATCTTTAGGGTTATTAGGGATATCGGTATCTATAAAGCTAATAAATTTTATATCCTTTCTACTTTGCAAGTATCGTACTCCTGCGCGTATAGCAGTTGATTTTCCTGAATTTCTTTTTATATCAACAATACTAACCTTATCCGGAGCTTTAAATTGAATTTCTTTTAAAATATTTATGGTGTTATCTTTAATTACATTAGTTACAAAACATAAATGAAGGTCATTTTCTTCTTGTACTAAGCTTAAAAACACTAAGATATTTAATCTTTTCTCATTAGTATTGCAAGGTATTATAATTCCGGTTTTCATATAGAGTATTTGATAGTTTATACGTCAAAAATAACCTTGTTTTTAAAACAGTAATGCAACATTTAGGTAAGTCGTATATTGCTATCGACGAATAGTATGTCTCTAAAGATTTACTATTGGTCTATCCCGAAGCTTTGTTGTATATTTAAGTCTAAGAAAACGGCGAGAGTTTATTTTATATGGATAAAACCACAAATAAGTATCTAATTAGTGCATTGCTCACAGGGATTGTTTTTCATGGTACGGCTATTTTTTTTACGTTAGAGAGCACTTATGATGCTTTAATTCACTTATTTTTTGGAAATCATTATGCAAATAGTTGGTTCGAACCATGGAACTATAGTTGGTATACTGGTTTTACAGTAATGGGATATCCCCCTTTGGTACACCAAAGTATAGGATTGTTTTCTTATATAGGAGGATTAAAGTTTGGCTTGTTTACAGTTGCACTTATAGCAATCCTTCTTTTTATAACAGGTATATATCGTTTTGCTCTCGTACTTACGTCTAACCAAAAAGTAGCAGGATATACCGCTATTTTTGCAGTATTTTCTTCCGCATTTATAGAAACATTACATATTTTTGGGCAATTACCCAGTATTATAGGACTTTCGGTTTTATTACATGCATTACCAGAGATTTATCTTTGGCTTAAGATAGGAAAATATAAGTATCTGCTCAATAGCTTAAGCCTTATTGCAGTAACCGTAACATCGCATCATGTAACCCCTGTTTTTGGAATGATTTTCTTTATTTTCCCTATAATAGGAATGGTGCTAATGGATGTTTCAAGAGAAACCGCAGGAAGCTATAAAGATGTAAGTTTACTAATCTTTTTCAAAAATTTTCTTTCTCTTTTTAAAAGAATAGTGGTTTTTGGTTTTGGATCTTTACTTTTAATTATCATTTGTATTCTTCCGTACTGGATCAATACCAAAAATAATCCTATAACGCAGGTACCTATACCGCATGGATCGCGAGATAATTTTTTTGAAGTTACATCATCCGGATTAGTGTTTTTTTTAATACCGTGGGGGATTTTATTGTTCTTGCTTCCGTATATATGGTTTCGATTGTACAGCAAACGATATTTATTTTTTGGATTGTCTTTTACTCTTTTAATCATTTTAGGCACAGGAGGAACAACACCCATTCCTAAAATGATTCTGGGAGAAAATGCATTTAATATTCTTACTCTGGATAGATTTACCTTATGGGGATCTATTATGGCGCTCCCCATATTTGGCGAATTTGGGTATCGATTTACAGAAGGGGATCTAAAACAAAAAATCCAAAAAAAATATGGAGGTGTTTACCATAGGGTTTTAGCAGGATTGCTTACAGGAGGAATCATTTTTACTACGTTTTTTACGATGAGTCTCGGGTATTTTAGACCCTTGCAACCTCAAAAAATTAAAATGCTACCCATTTTAAATTTTTTGAGCCAAGATCAACACGACCAATGGCGATATCTTCCATTAGGATTTGGAGATCAAATGGCATGGCTGTCTGCGCAAACCAAAGCAATGACAGTGGATGGCAACTATCATTCTGCCAGGCGATTGCCAGAGCTAACCACAAGGGCAGTAGAGCGTTTAGAAAACTCAAAATTTAGAGGGGTAGAAGGTATAGGCTCCTTACAACAATTTCTAACCGTACCCGAAAAATATAATTTAAAGTATGTATTCTCTAATGATAAATTTTATGACCCTATACTCTATTTCTGCGGGTGGCAACGATTACGGCAATTAGAAAATGGCATAATGGTTTGGGAAAAATTAAATGTTCCTCCCTTATCCAGTATTTTACCTAAAGATAAAACCCCTACGTTTCAAAAGCTAATGTGGGGACTGATCCCTTTAGCTACCGTATTGATTGCATTTATGATTAATATTCAATTAATATGGATACATGCTTTAAAAGCAAAACCAAAAACGATTCCTGTATATTTTAAATATGGGGTATCCTATCACAAGTTTAAAAATATAGTTTTTACCACCTCGTATGTGTGGGCAATTTTGATGCTACTATGTACCGGATATGGATTTTATTGGATATATATTAAAAATGTAAAACAATTAAACCCGATCAATGCAATAGAGTCGTATTATGATGCTTTGGATTTTAAAGAGTTTGAAAGGGCATACTCGTATATAGACCCCAAAACCGATAAGACCAAGGCGCAATATATGCTAGAAATTTCGGTTACCGATGGCTTGCTAAGTTCGTATGCTAAACTAAATGAAATAGATGTAAATGTTACTGCAAAAACAGATAGTACAGCTAAAGTAAAAGTGAATACACATTGGATTACATCATTAGAAAAAATAGAAAAAACGTTTTATCATGAACTGGTAAAATACGGTAAAAAATGGTACATAAAACCGTTAAGGTATGATTTGGATATACCGCCGGATCAATTGTTTGCTGAAAATATCACGTCATTTTATAATCATGGCAGACGAAGAATAAGTTCTGAGCAAACACACCATGAAGATGTTTTAAAACAACCAGTATTAGAGGTGTTATCTGCAAAAATAGTTGGGCATAAAAATGAATATAGCATTATAGGAGAATTACAAAATGTGGATAATGTACCAGCAGATGTAGTAATCACAGGAACATTGTATAATAGTGAAGACCAAAAATTAGCAAAGTTTAATGCTAAAAACCAAATGAAACATAAACTACTACCTAAAGAAATTACTAGTTTCCGTATTAATTTTGAGGGTATAGCCTGGATGAATACAGAGGAGCAAAAACCAAAAATATTTAACCCCGATGAGTTTACCACTTTAGTACTTAATCAAACCCCGGCAAAGTTTAATTTACAATGTGCAGGCAATGTAGTTACGGTAGATTTGTTTAAAGGGGTTACCATTAATGATTTGTCTGTTGTTGATAATACTACAGTAGAAGGTGTTTTATTTAACTCGGGTTTAGAAGAAGTCACCATCCCGATGTTATTGATCTCATATTATACCAAAGATCAAAAGTTAGTATGGGTAGATCATCGGTATTTAAGAGAAGGTATCCGACCACAACGCAAACAATATTTTAAGTATCCATTGTTAGATATATCACATATAAATAGTATAAATGATACTATGGATAATGTTTTTGTAAATGGATTAGCAAACGAAGAGATTAGCAATCAAGTGGTGCCCGATAGAAAATCAGAACATCAATCTTCGCAATTAATCCCTATACAAGGAAAAGGGTTTAGTTATATTAAAATAGAAATTTGCACCTATATAGGAGCTCCAAATTAATGAGGATTAAAAAGAAATATATAACTATAGTACTATCGGGGATCTTGATTTGCGTGGTAAGCATTGCTTTTAAAAGTGTGCTTAAAAAACCAGAAGAGATCTCTGTAACAGTATCTGCACACAAAAAAATAGCAGAAGCAGGAGATCCTATGGTATTAGATTTTAAAATAAATAAAGAAGAAATAGATATAGAACTTTTTTTACACACATCGTATGGCAGTACAACCATACAACCGGATACACAGGGAGGAACACGGTTTACGATTCCGGAATTTATAGCAAATAAAAAAGGAACCGTATCCTATACCTTATTTTATGAAAAAGAAAATCTTTATCAGGGCGAATTACAAATCGAATCTAATAGCAAAACAAAGGTTTGTTTAGAATCCTATATAGGACCTCCCAGTATTATAGCAGGGGGGATTGACTATGCAATGCAAGTAGTTATCCCTGCAGACTCTTATGATAATCCATTGCCAGACAGTACAAAGGTAACAGTAGGACATCAGTTTTTGGATACAGAAAAAAAGAAAGAACTTCGTAGTAAAGATATGATTGCCTGGCAAAATATATTTTCTTATAATCCATCAGGCAGAATATTAGTGTTCTCTAAAGTTAACGAAACAATTTCTAAAGAATTTTCTATCGATGTATTCCCTTCCTTACCCGAAAACTTTCAAATCCAGAGTAACCGAAAGCATTCTTATGCAGATGGTAATCAAATCACACAATTTATCACTTCTATAATAAAAGACAAATATGGTAATATTATAAGTGACGGGTCTTTGGTAAAATTTATTATAAAAAACACTAATGGATTGTTATTACACACCCAGGCAAGTACCGTTAATGGGCAAGCAATGGCCAAAATGTTACACCCCGATCATGAAGATACCTGGCAAGTTAAAGCATATATACATGGGATGGCAGAGAGCAACAGTATCACAGTACAGTATACCAAAGTTTTAGAAGATTTTAATACGCAATTTAAAAAAGGTAATCGTTATGTTACCGTAGGGCCTTTGGTTAGTTTTATGGGGCAGTTAATACCAGACGGAGCAATGGTAATACTCGAAATTTTTAAAGAAAATAAAAAAATAGATACAAAGGTAGAAACTTCGTCAAACGGAGTTGCAAGATTCTTTTTGCAAGAAGGGTTTTATGCCTCCGGGAAATATAATATTACCATAAAAGCATTGGGAGTAGAAAAACAATACAACGATATAGAGTTACAATGATACGATGGAGTAAATATATATATGCAGTATTACTAATTAGTTCCTTTATAGGGGTTATTATATTGTTGCTTTTTGGAATAAGTCAAGCTTTTTCTTTTCTGAATACTGGAGCTGACCGAAGTTCTATGTTACATATTACATTACATAAAGAGCAGGTGTATTTTCCTAAATTAAATTGGATAGATACCATTAATCCCGGGCGACCTATAGAAAAACAAACCCTGCAAGATATAGAGCAAGATTACCTTAATGCATGGTATGTACGCAATGTAGCATACCAAAGCAATACGATGGATGGGGTAAAAGATTATTATACCAAAAGTTCGAGAAAAAATATAGCAAATACCATACGCTCTAATAAAGAAAAAAATATAGAAATACATGGTACTACTACCAATCATAATATAGCTTTGGATTTTTATAGCGCAGATGGGCAATTAGCAATCTTAAGCGACACTAATGTAAAAGAATACCAACGAGTATATAGAGAAGATACATTTTTGACAGAAACACGATTGCAATCCAATTATCAGGTAATGCTACTTTTAGAAGATGGCTTTTGGCGGATACGGCATCTGGTGAAAAAAGGAAATCAGGATCAGGATACTAGTTTGCTATCTAATGGTTTAGCCAAAGTTATTAAGGATAAAATATATATAGAAAATACAGAATACACTATAAAGGGGATTAATTATTACCCTCAGAAAACCCCCTGGGATATGTTTGGAGAGAATTATAATATAGATGTTATAGCAAAAGACTTTGATATTATAAAAGGAGCAGGTTTAAATACCATACGAATTTTTGTGCCTTATGTAGTTTTTGGAAAAGCGAAGGTTATACCAGAAAAACTGCAAAAACTACAAGAAGTACTGGATAAAGCCGAAGATAAGAACCTTAAAGTTATTGTAACCTTATTTGATTTTTACGGAGATTATTCTGTGTTGGATTGGACATTAACACACCGGCATGCAGAGCAAATAGTAACCCCGTTAGCAAATCACAAAGCGATCTTGGCTTGGGATATAAAAAATGAACCCAATTTGGATTTTAATTCCAGAGGAAAAGAAAGTGTATTGGCATGGCTAAAAGAAATGATTTATCAAATACGAAAATTTGATCCTAACCACCTCATTACTATCGGATGGTCGGATATGGGGTCGGCAGATTTATTACAAGAAGAAGTAGATATGGTATCTTTTCATTATTACCTGGATATCGATGAATTTACACAAAAATATAAAGATGTATCTGCAAAAATAAGCAAGCCACTGGTTTTACAAGAATTTGGATTATCTTCTAGCAGAGGGCTTTGGAGTCCTTTTGGAGCTTCAAAAAAAGGGCAGGCAGATTATTATGAGCAATTTCAAAAAATAATAAAGGAACAAAATATAAATTATCTTTCCTGGACTTTATACGATTTTGAGGAAGTACCTACTGCCGTAGTAGGTAAATTGCCCTGGCGTAAGCATAAACAAAAGCATTTTGGATTTATCGATAGCAAAGGAAAAAAGAAACCAGCTTTTGAGTTTATAAAGTAATCTTTGGTTAATCCTTCATTTAGAGTCTCATTACAATGTCGATTAGTTAAGGTTTTAGACTAGGTAATGTTTTTCAAATATTTTTAATGTAATATCTCCTGCACCCCGCGAGAGTTCGATATTTTTAACTTGAGTTCGGTGTAAGAAAATTTACTCGTCTTCAATAGAAAATTGTACTTCGGCAAAACTCAGCATAACTATCGAAGACAAGTAAATTTTAAACCAAAAGCCTTGTCATCTTGAGCTTGTCGAAAGAACGATACAATTTTTCTTCGTTACCTTATGAAAAATCACTCCATTTGACGGCTTTTTTAAACCAAATTTTAAGAAACTTACGTTTATAATGTAGTATCTCCTGCATCTTGCAGCAGATCGATAAGAGGATAGAGCTACTAAGATAGAAACGGTAGTTATACAGATATATTAAAAAAGAAGGATTATTATTATTTTCTGTTCTGTATAGCTTTAAATTGTTGGATATACATATCGGTTATTTTAGGCATTGGCAGGGCAGTGGCAGCTTTGTAATTTGCTTTTCCTAATGCAATACGATATCCAGGATCTAATACAATTTTTTCTATAGCATTGGCAAGGCTATCTACACTTTCAGGATCAAAAAACTCTCCTTTATATCCTTCTTCTTCTACTAATAAACTTAAATCTCCTAAATCCGGCATAACTACAGCTTTACCATAGCTTCCTGCTTGGTGTAATACTCCCGAGCTTCCTGTTGTAGAGGTATACGGAAATACTACCATAGCACTTTCTGTAAAAATTCTGGGCACATCCACCTCTTCTACATAACCAGTAAACGTAAGTTGGGGTACATTAGCATATTTTTCTTTCATAGATTGTAAATACCCTATAACATTAGGGTTATCTGTTCCTGCGATTACAATTTCGAGATTGGTATTGGTTCTGGATCGTACCTTTTCTACTGCTTCAATCATAATCTCTACCTTTTTGTACGTACCAAATTTTCCGAAAGTCATAACTTGTAAAGGGCCCTCAGGAAGGGTGTATATTGGCTCTTCCGGTATTTCAAAAGTACCATGAGGGATCTGTACTATGTTGGTAGCGGTATATTTTTCTTTTAAGATATGTACATATTTATCTATAGTAACAGCAACCATATCTGCCGATAGTATAAACCGGGTAAGCATTGTACCTATACCTGTATATATTTTTTGAAGAATTTTATTTTTTGTAAACCCAGAGTTTTCTAAATCTACTTGCTCCATAATATTATGCAGTAAAACTATGGTAGGGATATTTTTTGAAACACAACGTTTTGGTAATAACAACCCTAATGCTGCAGCTATTTTTTTATCTCCAAACTTCATGAATTGCAGATTAAATAATATAGCATCTGGTTTGGTTTGGTTAATTACTTTCATTACAGAAAAAATGTTGTTATAGCTATTAAATTTCCAGCATTGTTTGACTACTATACGGCATCCTTTTTCGGTAAATGAAATATATGCATCTTGCGGGGAAACATCGGTTAACAATATAAGTTCAGAAATTTCTGCATGTTGTCTAAAATGTTTGACCAAGTGGTATGCGTATTCATTTAAAGTTACTTTACTGGGGGGGTAAGCGGTTACAATAGCTAATTTCATCTATAATTCTTTATGTTGGTTTTTAGAATCAGACAGAGACGAATTAAAACCTATTAGAAACCTTAAGGATAATAAAGGTTTCAAGATTTTAGGACGAACGGGATAGGTCTTTGTTTTTGTAAACTACAATTTATAATAACCAGATTAAAAAACCAACATAAACCAAACAAGAATAACAAGTATTTTTTGGGGTATAGCACGTTTTTATTATTTGAAGGTTTTAGTAACGATGGTTAATAATATTTTCTAAAAATATATTGGTTGTATCTTTTTAAAAGAGCTGCAAAAGCGAAATTACCTATTACTTTAAACGTTCCTGATGTATTTATAATTTGCAGTTTCCTGATATTTTATTTTGGGTATATTCTGTTATACAAAATCACTTTTCAGAACATAGTTTATCTTGCCAAAGGCAGCACTTACTTTTTTATTTTCTTTGCCTATAATGTATAAGATTTTTTTATTTTCGACAGCATTCCTAAATAGTTTATTTAATACGGTAACGCCAGACGAATCAATTTTTTTTACTTTATCCAGGCAGATAATTACTTTGTTTAAATTGTACAATAGCTTTTCAAAATGATGTTGTAAGGATTTAGCATTTTCTGCGGTTATACTTCCTTTAATTTCAAAAACTTCTTGATTTTGGGTAATTTGTAAGGCCATAACTTTTGTTTTATAGGTTATTAATATCTTAAAGTTGCATCTTTTTTTATTGATTTTGATGCTAATTACGGTGAGTTACATATATCTTTCCATGAATAGGTTCTATCGATCGTTATCCTCTTTTTTGATACATTAAAAAGAAGAATAACTGAAATACAAGAAGAACAGCCATTGCTATTATTTGCATAATAACAACCTGTGATAGTGTATTGTGAAAAAATAGGATAAGTACTACCTGCGAAACCCCAAGTAAAGCAGATAATACTACTGGTACATATTGATCCAGAGATAAAAAATAATAAGCAAAAATATTAGAAATAGCAAATAGGGATGTTGCAATTGCATATTTCCATAGTAGTGGTGCTATACTTATATATTCACTACCAAACATTATATTAATTACAAGTTCAGGAAAAAGATAGCATCCCAGTACAATCGCTGCCGAAAGTAAAGTAATATAAGATACATATTTGAATAATACAGGAGTGTGGGCTTCTCCATCCTTTTGTTTTTGTACTACTTTTGGTAATAATAACATAACAAACATCCAGGCAACAAAATATACGACTCTGCCAATCAAGGCTAAAGAAGCGTATAAACCAGCTTCGTACGTTTCAAAATAGTGTTTTACCATAAGGATATCACTATTGTTGATAATGATTTGAGTAAACTCATAAAATGCTGTTAGCAGGAAAAACTTGAGTATATATTTAGATTCTGTAGATGGTAATGTATGTTTTTTTGTGATTTCGATATGTTTAGATTGAAAGGGGAGAAGACCAAACAGAAAAGAAATAGCAATACCCAAAGCTACTAAAACAGAAGATTGTAATTGTGTAGTATAGATTAATAGTAAAGTAATAATAAGTCTGCTAATCATTTCTCCCTGATAGGTTATAGCAAGACTGTAAAATTTTTTGCTTCCTTGAAAAATCCCTCTGTTAACACTCATAATAAAGTATACAGGAACACCAATACCAAACAAAGTAAACATAGTAGAGGACTGGGTGTTAAATAGTGCTTGTAAAGAATTTGCAAACAGGATAAGTAAGACTCCTAAAACAATACCGATAGCACTAGAGTATTTGTATATAATATTGATAAAATTTTTAAATACA
The DNA here is from genome assembly GCF_977115655.1 of Aquimarina sp. Classification (NCBI taxonomy): domain Bacteria; kingdom Pseudomonadati; phylum Bacteroidota; class Flavobacteriia; order Flavobacteriales; family Flavobacteriaceae; genus Aquimarina; species Aquimarina sp. Next base: position 68,492 of record NZ_CDSBKO010000017.1, on the reverse strand, counting down.
TCCTTCTCAAAAATTACCGAAAATTTGGCTGTCGATAATTGAAATGTCATAGCAACAAAAGACAAAACTAAAAGAAAAGTGATTAATAGTGCAGCGTCTGCAAACGCTTCGGGACCTAAAATTCTACCCAAAATTAAATTATAAAGATAGTTTCCCCCATTAACGATAATGACACTGATCATAAATTTTTGCTCTGCACTTAATCTTTTTAAAGCAGTATGAATGATCATTTTCATGAGAATAGGTTTTTATGTTGTATTATGTATTTATTATAAAGGTACTTTCTTTTTAAAAAATACTCCTGTACTTTACATTTTTCATAAAGTGCAGGAGTATAGTAAGATATTGTGTTATTGTATTAGGAAAGTTCCTTCGTATCTTTTTTTGAAATTGTCTCCTCTAATAATATATTTATATACACCTTTTTGTAGGTTCTTGGCAGTAAAAGTAAAAGTGTCTGTTAAGACCCCGTTACCTCCAAGATGTTCTTTTTGTACGGCTCTGCCAAGCATATCTATTACCGATATGGTTAGTTTTTTTTGTGGTGTTGGCATTTTGATGGTTGTATTTGTTTTAAAGGGATTAGGAGAGTTAAAGATAGCAGTTGTACTGTTTTCGGGACTAATTTCTACATCCTCATTATCGATTGCTATACCCTCTGTGTTTTCATTACCTGTGGTTGTAGTATCGGTGGTTTCTTCTTGTTCTTTTTCTGCTGTAAATTTAAGCTTCGAAACTTCGATAGTAAAAGGGGTAAAAATTTGGTAATCTCCTTGTATAGAAAACACAACACTTCTTAGATTGTCTATACTAACATCTTGTTTTTTTGTAGTATAAAAACTAGAAAAAGGCAGGGTGTATGTTTGTTTTGTATCGGTTGCTTTTATGGTATACCTAAGTCTGTCGTTCCAATCTGTAAGATCTTTGGTTACCAGGATTACTTCTACCTCTTTATCTGCGTATAACTCAAACTCTACCGCTTTGTATTCTGTTACATTTAGAGTACGATCTCCTCCCAGAATATTTCTAAAAAGATTCATGGTTTCTTTAAGGTTACCACTTACCGTAGCATCTCGTTCTATTAGGTACTGATTAGCTTGGTTTTCCTGATTTTCGTTCTTAATAATATTAAAGTTAGTTATCGTAGCTCCTTGCTCCAGAAAATCAATACCCCACGGGCCATCTGCCAGGTATAATGCATCTGCTTTGTAGGGATCGTTACCCGTAATTGCAAATCCTATATCAAATAAATATCCTGTTTCTATAGTAACAGTTTCTTGATATTCACCAGACAGAGCAATTGTTTTGGTTAATAGTTCTTCATTAGATAATTCTGTTGCTCTTTTGTTTCCTCTAAAGTTAAGTTGGCTTGCTTGCGACTTGTTTATAATACTTAATATAAGTTTACCATTTCTATAATATCCTTCCTGAACAAATACAGGAGGTATATGGTTTGGAATAAAAGTTTTACCAAGTGATTTTTGCACCATCAACTTATCTATAATCGTATTTGCAATTGTTGCAACTTGTGGTATAGAACCACCCCAGATCTGAAAATTAAGATAGTCTCCTTCGGGGTATTGATCCATGTTCCATAAACTATATAACTCGTTTTGATATTCGTCTGTTCGAACAGAAAAATGTAAAGCTTGTTCGATCTCTCCTGTTGCTCTTCTAATTTTGGTATTCACCAAAGTATGGTTTCGGATTTTTAAGGTTCTGATGTCTTCTAGTACAGACCCATTAAGTCTGTCGCATATAGTTTTAGAATGGTCATAAACAGATCCTTTGGTCGCCATGGCCAATGCAGCACCAACTCTTTGATTTTGTTTGTAATAGTCTATAGAGAATACAGAGGTAGCATTGGTAATTCCAATTAAATCATCCGGGCTCGATACAAACGAGGTTTCTGTTCCTGTAGCTCCGGTTGTTGGAAAATAAACACTTAAGTCTACATTGTTACCATTTTTGTATGATTTTTGCCCCGGAGCAAAACGTTGTTGCAAGCTTTTTTGATTGTATATTTTATTGGTTTTGGATCGGGTAAAATTTCTTTTAGCAATTAAATTTGCCAGATCTCCGTTACTTTCTAACCCACCATCATTACCAGAGGTTACAATACCTTCTTCTGTTAGTTCAGGTATATTGGTTGTTTTTAAGGAACTGTATTGCTCTGCTTTTACATGAAACAATACATCGTTAAAATCATGATCTGCTTCTGGATAGTCTCGTCTAATATCTTCAAAACCAAGCACAATAGTTTCGTTGGCAGTGTCTGCTAGCAGGATATTGTGTGGTCGTAGTGTCTCATCACACTCTGGATTGTAATCTGGGTCAGAGTAGATTTGCCATAGCCCGGAGTCTATATTGTTGTTATCCCAGCCATCTGTAAGTAATACCCATCCAATAGCTGTATTTGCAGGAAAACTACCAATATTTACGGTATTACCGGCAGCTAATCCACCACCACCGCCTACTTTTGAAGTATTAGGAAAAACAACAGTAATATTTTCTGGGTCAGGAACCGTTGCAGAAGGATTATTTATATTATACGTATAAAAACCAAGTACATTTTTATAGTTTGTATTTTCATCAATAAAGGTTACTGAAATGGTTGTTGCGCTTTCTAAAATAACATTGGTATCGTAACCCGAGTAAATATAATTAGGATTAAGGTTAGGAACAGAATTACCTTCGGGCAAACCATTTTGTATACGGTTTATGTAATCGGAGGTTAGGATCTGATTAGTGACTAAATAATCTGGAATGCCATTTGCGCCAATTGTGCCCAGATATTGATATCGCTCACCTATACTGGATGCAGGAAAACTGGCAGGGGTTTGGTTGTTGTTATTCGAATCAAAAACAGTTTTTTTTAAATCAAAATTATCATCCAGACCATCTTGATCAAAATCATTTCCAGATGCTGTTGTATCTGCTGTTCCATCGCTATTTGTATCGTATGCATCTACCGTATCTAATGTTCCATCGTTATTAGAGTCGGTATCTAAAAAGTCGGGGTTATCTGTACCATCTGTATTAATATATCCTTGGGGAGTCCCGCCACTACTAGGATCAAAAGCATTATCCATACCATCTCTATCGTCATCCAGACCAGAAAGAGGTATAAAGTTAAGGCTGTTTTGCCCTTCAATAAGGTCAATGATCCCGTCTTGATCAGAATCAATATCGTATGCGTCATAAATTAGATCATTATCGGTATCTGCAGGATAAAAAACAACACCAGTTTGATCTACATCTACAATATCTGCAATACCATCCAGATCCGAATCGATATAATTAGAATCCTGCGCATTAAATTGACCATCACCATTAGTATCATAACTACCTAGTCCGGCTTCTACAATATCAAATATCCCGTCGTTATCACTATCCAAATCCAGTACGTTGGGCACACCATCCCTATCGGTATCAAAAGCTAAAGAAACGCCACTGTTACAGGTAGCTCCAAAATCGGGATCCAAATAGTTAAAAGTCCCATCAGAGTCATCATCTCCATAAGGATCTATACCGCCACCTTCTACAAGGTCAGGAATGCCATCTCCATCGGTATCTTTGTCAAAAGGGTCTAAGACTTCGTCCTGATCGGCATCTATAGGCGATATACCACTGGCACATTTAAAACCATCATTAGAGTTGGTTACTTCGGTGTTATTTAATAAAGCAGCATAAGGGGTTGTACTTTCATAATCATTCACCAAATATAATCCCCCACTGTTACTGGATACATATAGTCTGTTACTGGTATCGGTATAACAAGCACCAAATGTATGGTTGGGCAAATCGGTAACCGTATTGCTGCTAAAAACAGGGGTGGTTGTAGAAAGATCCCATTTATATACATCTCCTTTACTACCACCATATAAATTACCATTAATAAATACAATATCTGCACATGTATTAGGAGAAGCTTGGTTGGATACTACAATTTCAAATACAGGAGGAGTAGAGCCATTATAGCTTTGCAAATGGATTATTTTATGAAAAGATTTCTTGTCTAGTGCATTTTGAAAAACCCATAAGTTTCCTTCGTTGTCTACATCGGCAGCATAACCACCACCAAATGCGATACCTCCGTTAGGAGCAACAGCACCAAGATCTACGATTGCATCTTTTCCTATTCGTAATAGATGTTTATCGCTACTTCGTATTGCATATAAAAAATTATCTACGGGGTTGTACCCTCCTGCGTTATATGCGCTATGGGTATGAAGAGGATCAGAATAGGTCCCCGTTATAGGGTCATAGGATCGTAATGCTCCAGAAATTACTTGATAAAATTTTCCTTCATTACAATCAAAAGGTTGTTGTGCATAAGTACTATTTGTTATAAATAGTACCAGAATGATAACGACGGCTTTTTTCATAATATACAGGCGTTTGTATTTTCTGGTTCTAAACCGGGATACAGACGTTTTTTTGGTAGTTAGAGTATGTTTTTTGAATTGTTTTTTTAAAGAAAGTAGTTATCTTATCATATAGTCATTTATTTTAAGGTTAAAAATATCCGAGGCATTTTTAGTATGAGTTCTGATTTTGAAATAGTTAAACCAGATCATTAATAAGTTAATTGGGATGAGAAAAGAGTCTTTTAAAGTTATTTTAGAACCTTCTACTTCGATCCAACTATCCAATGGCTCTTCGCTAATAGAGTTTAACAGGTTTTTAATCCCTATATGTTTTTTTAAGCGAAGAAAAATTTCGATATCAAATAACCATCTGCTAATAAATCGTTGGCTATATACATTTTTGATAATACTTTTCTTAAATACTTTAGCTCCGCACTGCGTGTCTTTAATAGGAAGTTGAAGAATAAACTGAATAAAGAACCCTACAAAATTGGATAATATTTTTCTGGCTATGGTTCTTTCAATATTATTAGAATCTTCTGTTTTTCTGGATCCAAAAACCATGGTTAGCTTAGGGTTGCTGTTTAATTTGGTTACTAAGTTGTCCATTTCTTCTAATGATGTGGACAGGTCGGCATCCAAAAAGGCAATATTATCGATACAATCCAAACCGGCAAGATAATTAGCTCCTGTTTGTACTGCGGTAGCTTTGCCTTGGTTATCTTCCAGATCGATTACCGATATTTTTTTTGGGTTGAACTCTCTAAGTTCAAGTAGCATTTTTAAAGTGTTATCAGAACTTCCGTCATTAACAAAACAAAAGTGGTAATTTGTTTTTTGGTTTAAAAAGTCGCAAAACTTTTCTTTATCCAGTCTATAATATTCATTATAGCATGGAATAATAATTCCTGTAGTTTTCGTCATTTTTTTTTAGATTTTGGGGCATACTTCCGGGGTAATAGAAGTATTGGTTTTTAAGAGCAGCCTCTTTATTTTTTTTAGGCTTTTTATCTTTAAAAATATGTTCAACATTCTTCTGGGGATTTTTGAAGACTATCTCACATTTTGACGAATTTACTTTTTGTAGAATTAACTATATAAATGTTAATTATCAACTGTATGTAAAATTAACATCTGTTTTCGAGATTTCATTACGGTAAAACCTCAAAATATTTACGAAGGGACTAAAATTGTGTATTTTGTCGATAATTATGTGTTTTTAAATAAAAATTTAACACTTTTTTGTTAAAAAAAGAAGGTTAAATACTACAAATGTTAATAAATAAAAGGGTTTTTTTAGGAAAAATAATGTTAAAAAAGAGCTTTTTTTTTCTATTTTCAGTAATAATTATATAAAGTTATGTTAAAAACATCAAGATTTCTTAAATAAAAGAAAATTAAAAATATAATTTTAATAAAACTTAGAGGGTTTTTGATTGCTGTTGTTTTTGTTATTCTTAGCTTTAACAATATTAACCTGTTATTACACAAAACAATGTTCTTAAAACCCTTTTTTTTAAGTTTTTTATTTCTTTTTCCGCTTTCCTTTTTATCTGCGCAGGATATGCAGGAAGGTTTTGGTTATCTCGAAACGGGAAAGTATGATAAAGCAAAATCTTTTTTCAACATCATTTTAGAGCAATATCCTACAAATAGAACCGCTCTTTTGTGCTATGGCAGGTCGGTGGGTTTATTAGGGGATTCAGAAAAAGCAGTATCTATTTTTACAGCGTTAAAAAAAGATTACCCAAATGATTTTGAAATTAAGTTAAACTATGCCGAAGCACTACTTTGGGATAAACAGTTTACAGATGCAGAAAATTTTTATGAATCATTAATTCAGGAGGATAGCACAAGTTTTCCTGCTGTACTAGGATATGCCAACACATTATCTAATCTCAAAAAGTATAAAAAAGCATTAGAAATAGTGAATGAAGCACTGGTACTGCAAAAAGGAAACCCAAATGCTTTGTTATCCCGAAAATATATTCGTTTGGGGTATGCCAATATATTGGTACAAGACAAAAAATATAAAGAAGCTATAGAGTTACTGGATCAAAACCTTATAGATTTTCCTAAGGATAAAGACACATTTCTAAATAAAGCTACTATTTATTTAGTTACCAATAATTTGGAAGAAGCAGAAAAAGTGTATACGGATTTAGCGATAAACAAAGAGGATAGTATAATATCTTTAAATGGTAAAGCTTTGGTTGCCCATAAAAAAAATAAAGAAAAAAAAGCACTGAAAATAGCAAGTACCGCTAAAGAAAAAGTAGTGGATTTTAAAGATAATAAAAACCTTTATCTGTCTACACAAGAGCGATATATACAAGCATTGTTATGGAACAGAAAATTTAAGACAGCAAATAATGAAATTAACAAATTACAATTAGAGTACTCTAATAATAGGATATCTGCTTTGCAGGCAACACATGGTATGTATACCAGTAACTTTAAAACAAGTCTGGAAAGTTATACTTCTATATTAGAGAAAGACAAAAGTTCTTTTGATGGTAATTTAGGAATCGCAAATGCATATAGGGCAGTAGGAGAGGATATGAAATCTTATGTGTATGCTTTTAAAACATTACAATATTATCCAAAACAACAAGATGCAGAAAAATTGATAAAGACTTTAAAAAAGTCTCATACCCCTTTTATCGAAGAAAAAACAGCATTTACTTTTGATAATGGGGATAATGAAGCCTTTATGATAAATCTAAAATCAGAAATTCCTTTATCAGCAAAACTTACTACAGAGTTTCAATATGAGTATAGAACAACAAAAAATACGATAAGCAAAAACGAAGCTACATCAAATGATTTTTGGTTGGGATTGATGTATAAATTTAATGGTAAGCTCTCGTTACAATCTAAGGTGGGTATTACCAATGCAAATGCATTTACAACAGATTATACAGAAATGCTGGCAGAGATAATACTGAAGACGAAACCATTTAAACTTCAAAATCTGGATATAGGATACAAGAGAGAGTTACAAAATTTTAATGCAGATTTATTAAATAGAGAGATTGTAATGAATAATTACTTTTTGAATTATAATCTTAGTACCAATTTTAATTTAGGTTGGTATACACAGTATATATATACCCCGCAGACCGATGATAACGTAAGAAATCTATTGTTTTCATCTTTATACTATACTTTTTTACAAAAACCTATTATAAAAGGAGGTGTAAATTATCAATATTTATCCTTTAAAGAGCAAGTACCTGTAATTTATTTTAGCCCCGGACAATTTAATTTGGGAGAGATATTTTTGGAGATTGTTAGTGATGCCGAAAAAAAATGGTTTTATAATGCTAGTGCAGCTTTGGGTAGACAATTTGTAGAAGAAGACCCGGGATCTTCAACTTTTAGAGCAGAAGGAAAATTTGGATATCAATTTTCAGAGCGATTTAAGGCAAACCTATATGGTAAATATAGTAATATAGCTTCTGCTACAGCAGCTGGTTTTGAATATACAGAACTTGGTTTTCAGTTAAAATGGTACTTTTTGTCCAAACCTGTTTTTGATAAAAAAATACAAGAGTTGCAAAAGAACGAAGATGTAACTATGTCTAATTGATTTTAAAATATGGGTTTAAATGTGGATGACACTTTGTAGGAGATGTTAGTGTTTTTGTAATCAGTTATATATAGGGAGTTGTTTGTAATCCGAAACCAGATATACTTATGTTGGATGGAGAGTGCAAAAAAAAAATACAAGGCAGAGATGTCATGAAAAAAATATTGTAAGTCATTTATTGTGAGTGTTATATTGTTCTTGTTGCCATCTGTTTTGATAGTATTCATGCATAAAATTCATGGTTTTACCACAAAGCAAAGAGCCGTAATTTACCTAGTTTAGATACTATAAATGTATCCAATACAAAATGAATGTATTTTTCAGTAACAGGAACTAAAAAAATGGATAAGAATCAGTGTATTATTGCCTTTTGTTGCATGTATCTGAAGAGGGAGCAAAATTATTTTTTTTATTCAAATCCAGAATTTGAGATCAGGCAACCAGAAAATCTTCTTCTTTGCATAGCTCAGAAGAGAAAAGAAGGATTTAGGAATGATCGATGGCTATAACAGATATATCATATAAAGACATAAACTACATATATAAAGGCGGCATATATTTTTTTATTGATGAAAGATATCATTAAGTTTCATATTACTAGTAGTATTTTAAGCGCTTCTATTATAGGAACGTTTATGGTTGTACATGACTTAATTACTGAAAGAATTGACTATTTTTTTTCTATCAGGATTCCCATATATTTTAATTTTATCTATCTTATTTCTGCATTTGTTGTTTCGTGGGTGGCTCCTTTTATGATTTATAAAATAAAAAACTACAAAAAACATTTTTTTGTACTACTCGTATTTTACGGGATACTGATTTTGTCTTTTTTGATATTCGAATACATTAGTGATTTAGAACATACAGATGCATATCATGGAAGTTTGGGGTATTTAAAACACTGTATTACAACTGTAATAGTAGAGGAGCAAACTATACTAATTTCTATTTTATTGTCTGCCGTTATTTATTGCTGTCAATTGCTTGTGGGCAGAGTGTTTATACCTATATCGTACGGAAGCGAGACCATCAAAGGTAGCAGGCTGTGATTTGGGGATTTAGCTTTTTACTTATAGCCTAAAAAAAATAGTTGCCAATCAACTATATGTAACTACTTTTATTTCTTGCGCCATTTTAGTCAGGCGCAAACTTAAATTTATACTATTTGTTGATTGCTGTAATTTTTCTTTTCAATGTGTTGATCTGATCGTTGGTGAACTCTTTTCTTAAGTGGGGTTTGCTTCGACACATTATGTTTCCCTCTTTTTCCAGGTGTCCCAAACCTAATGCATGTCCGATTTCGTGAGGGCTTGTTGATTCGTTTAAGAATTCATCTGTTATCAAAGCTCTTTGTGATGTTCCCATACCGGCTATTGCAATAATATTAGACCTCTTTATTATATAGATATTCAATCGGTCTGATTTGAAAGATTCGTTGGTTTCATTCATAAAAACTTTAGACTCATTTCCTCTGTTGTCTTTTAAATCATATAAATCATCATTTATGATAATCCTGGATTCTCCAAGAATGAGTCCAATATTATGTTTATGAAAGTAAAAGCCATTTAGATTTTTAATATAATTAGACTCGTCCAGATTGTATATAGACTTATCATGGTTATTAGATGGCAGCACATAAATGATGTCTACAACTAAAGTTTTTTCTGGATTTTCAATAAATATAAGTTCGTCATTTAAAGGTGCGTGGTTGTCTATAGTACAGGATACAGATATAAACGCGATGATGATTTTTATTAGGTTTTTCATGGTAAGGGGTATTAGGTTTATTTTTTTTTTTTTGAACAAGTGTTTTTATCTTTTCATACCTTAAATTAGTTTAATTTTGGTTGGTTTTCAGTAATTTACGATGAGTAGTGTTTTTCTGTCGTTTTGACAATATTTTTATATCGATGAATAGTTTTTGATCAAATAAGTTATGATTACATGTACTTTGATATATAAAAGGGGTATCCAAGAATTAAAGCAGTATGATTACTCTTATATGAAATTATCGTAAAGGAAATTGAATCTCTGACCAAGGGTTTTTGTTTTCTGGGATTTGCCTTAAAAACAAAATGTATTTTTTTTGAAAGTATAGTTTATGTATTGACTTAGGAGTTATTGATTTGTTTTTTTTTAAAATTGGATACGCTTAAAAAAATAACAACTCTAACCACACTATCAAAACCAAGAAAAGCCTTTTATTTTTATTAAGCCCTAAGTTTATTCAGGGGTTTGGGTTTCAGGAATCTTAGCCACAATCCCGGGGTCAATTCAATTTTACTCAGCATAATAAACAAATCCCGAAGCGCTCGAAGGGTGAGTTTCGAGAACCTCAGCTCTCTGGTTCTATAACCCTGAGGCTCCTGAAAGGATGAGGTTCTAGAAGGGTGAGCTTTGAGAGTTTCGACCTAGTGTAGTAAGTCGTTTAGTTAAGTTTTGAGTTGTCAATAAGAGGCTGTCGAAAACATTAGAAATCGTAAATTAAAAGCACTTCGGCTTAGTATGACAAAGAATTTAATAAAATAAAGACACTTAAGACACAAAGTGTGTAATTAAAATAGCGGGGATACACCTATTAAAGTATCCTCGCTATTACCCAAACCCTGAAGGTATTTATTTTTTGTGATTATTGTATTACAAAACGACCTTTGTATTTTTGCTTGTTGTTTTCTTTTAGGATATAAAAGTATATACCCGGAGTTAGGTTTTTGGTTTCAAAGGTTAGGGTGTTTTTATCTAAAATCCTGTTTTGTTGTCTAACTGTTCTTCCTACCCGATCTACTACTATTATTTCTAAAACTTCGTGCTTGCCAGGTACATAAATGGTGGTCGAAGCGCTAAAAGGATTAGGGTAGTTTCTAAGTTTTGTATTGGGGATTTCTTCATTTTCTGCGATAGCAATTTCTTCTTCTGTAACTTCTGTATTTCCTTCTGTTTCGGTATTTGTTTCTGTTTCTGTTTCAGAATCCGTTTCAGAATCAGAGTCATTATCGGTTGTTTGCTCTCTGGTAAATACAAGGTCAGATACCTCTAGGTAAAAGGGTGCAAAATTTTGGTAGTCTCCTTGTACAGAAAACACAATGCTTCTTATTTTTCCCAGGTTTTTTTTTGTATCCTCGTTATTTGTAAAGTCAGAAAATACAATTGTATATGTTTTTTTATCTTCGTTTTTTTCTATTTTGTATCTAAGTCTGTTGTTCCAATCGGTAAGGTCTTCGGTAACCAAAATTACTTCGATATCTCTATCTGCTTGCATGGTAAACTGTACGGCGTCGTACTTAGATACATCCAAAGTAAGCTCTCCTGCAAGGATATTTCTAAACAAATTTATAGTTTCTTTTACGTTACCTTGTACTACAGCATTACGCTCTATAGTATAGGTGTTTTCTATCGCTTCTTTATCTTGCGCGGTTACTGCAAAGGTATCTATTTGCACTCCTTGCTCCAGATAGTCTATACCCCAAGGGCCATCTGCCAGATATAATGCATCTAATTGCGGGGAGTTTGCTGCGGTAATAGAAAACCCGATATCAAAAAGGTATCCTGTGTTTATAGTTATTTGCTCGTTATAGGCTCCCGATAGGGATACGGTTTGTATCTTATTTTCTTCAGGAGACAATTCTGTTTTTCTGATATTACCATTAAACGTGATGTGGTTTGCTCCAAATTTATTTATAAGATTTAGGGTAAGTTTTCCGTTGGCATAGCTTCCTTTTTCTACAAAAACAGAAGGTACTCTTTGGTTTACTTTATGGCTTCTTAAGGGTTTGTTGGCGATAAAAGAATCTAGTATATGATTGGCAATATTTGCTACCTGCGATACAGATCCACCCCATACCTGAAAGTTGGTATAATCTCCTTCGGGGTATTGCCCAATGTTCCACAAACTATAGATTTCATTTTCTGCTTCTCCTTTTTTGATTGAAAATGTTAGTGCATACTCTATCTCTCCTGTAGCTCTTTCTATTCTGGTACTTACTATGGTATGGTTTTTAATATCTACGGTTCGCACATCTAATAATTTAGAGCCATTTAACCGATCGCATATTGTTTTGGAGTGGTCATACACAGATCCTTTTGTTTGGGTAGCGAGCGCTGCTGCTACTCTTTGGCTTGCTTTATAGTAGTCTACAGAAAATACTGCTTTTGCATTGGTTATACCCAGCAGGTCTTCCGGACTGGATACGTAGGTGGATTCTGTACCAAATACTCCTGTTTTAGGAAAATATATGCTTAAATCTTCGCCATTAGCAGATCTATACGATTTTAAATCAGGTGTAAATCTTTTTTGTGAACTTTTGGTATTATATACTGCATTTGTTTTTGTTCTGTAAAAGTTGCGTTTGGCAATTAAGCTGGCTAAATCTCCATTACTTTCTAAACCACCATTATTAGCCGAAGTAACATCGGTTGCACTATCTATATGTGCATAATTATCGGTTACCATTGCGGTATATGAGTTTGCTGTAATATAGAACAGGGCATCGTTAAAATCCTGATCACAAGATGGATAGTCTCTTCGGATGTCTTCAAATCCTAGTATGATTCTTTCGTTATCGGGATCGGATAGTAATACATTATGGTATCGTAAGGAAGGGTCAGTCTCTGGATTATAATCGGGATTAGAATGTAATTGCCAGTATCCTGTTCCTACACAACTATCTGCCCATGCATTTGCCAGTAATACCCATCCTATCCCTGTATTAGGAGGAAACGTACCTATTTTTACTTTATCTCCTACTTGTAATCCACCACCACTACCAACGGCAGATACATTAGGGAAAATAATGGTAATATCCTCTGGTGTGGGCATGGATGGGGATGGGTTATTTATATCGTAGGTATAAAACCCTAAAGTATTTTTGTATCCTGCACCTTCTCCTACAAAGGTTACCCAAATATCGGTTTGTTCTTGTACTACCACATCGGTGTCATACCCAGAAGAGATATAGTGTGGATTAAAATCGGGAACGGGGTATCCTTCTGGCAAAGCATTGTGTATACTGTCTAAGGTTGCTTGGGTAATGATATCTTTTTCATCAAAATATAATGGTGTCCCATCCTGGGTGAATTCTCCAAGATAGTTATATCGGTCACAAATCACTGGTAAAGGAAAACTGTCTGGTGTTTGTCCGCCGTTTTCTGGATCAAAACTACTTTTTCTTAAATCAAAATTATCATCTAGTCCATCGGCATCGTTATCGATACCAGATGCAGTAGTTTCTGCTACCCCGTCACCATCGCTATCATAAGCTTCTGTAGTATCTAATATGCCGTCATTATCAGAATCTACGTCTAAGTGGTCATAAAGACCATCGGTATCGGTATCTACCTTGCCGTTTGTGGTTCCTCCAAAATCGGGATCAAAAGCATCATCCAAGCCATCGGTATCCTGATCTGTATTAGATAATTTTTGATAAGAGTTACTATATTGGCCTTCAATAATATCAACGATTCCATCATTGTCTGAGTCTGTATCATAGCAGTCATATATAGAATCGTTATCGGTGTCGTTTGGCACAAAAGTGCTACCGGTTTGGTCGGCATCAAAAGTATCTGCAATACCATCATTATCGGTGTCTGCGTAATTAGCGTCCAGGGCATTAAATACCCCATCGTTATTGGTGTCTACAGCTCCTTGTCCTGCTTCTGTAATATCATAAATCCCATCGTTATCTGCATCGATATCTAAAAAATCGGGGTTACCATCTTTATCTCTGTCATACGCATCTTGTACTACATTATCACCATTACCACTGGTATCATTATCTAGGTAGTTGTATAAACCATCGCCATCGTCATCGCCATAGGGGTCATTACCGTTGCACTCTACGGTATTTGGGATTCCGTCCCCATCTGCATCTGCATCCATAGAGTCTAAAATCCCATCCTGATCTTTATCTAAAGGCGAAACACCATTGGCACATTTAAAACCATCATTAGAGTTTGTGGTTTCGGTAAGATTAAGCAGAGTAGCGGTTGGTGTTGCGCTTTGGTAGTCGTTTATTAAGTATAGCCCTCCGTTATTATCGGATAAATACAAACGATTATTTGCATCTGTATAAGCAGCTCCAAAAGTACCGCTAGGCAAATTAGTTACTGTTTTACTAGAAAAAACGGGTGTGCCTGAGGATAGATCCCATTTGTATAAATTTCCTCGGCTCCCCCCATAAAAAGAACCATTAATATACGCTATATCAGCACAAGTACTAGGGGATGCCTGATCTGCAAAGACTACTTCAAAAACTGGTGAAGAGGAACCATCATAATCTTTTAAATTGGTTATTTTATGAAAAGCGTTTTTGGTATTATTCTGAAAAACCCACAGGTTACCATCTGCATCTACATCTGCAGCATAACCTCCTCCAAATGCGGTAGTACCACTTGGGGCTACTGCACCAAGGTCTACTACCATATCTTTGGCGATTCTTAATAGATGTTTGTCGCTGTTTTTTATAGCATACAAATAATTGTCTTCAACATTATATCCACCAGCATTATAAGCAGCGTAGGTATGTAAGTCTTCAGAATAGGATCCTGTTATAGGGTCGTATGCCTTCATTACCCCGGATATAACTTGATAAAAGGTACCATTATCACAATCAAAAGCCTGCTGGGCATTTGTATATATCGTAGTTAGCACAACCAAAAGGGTAATTAATCTTTTCATAGTAGTAGCTTTTTTAGTTTTTTTTCAGATACTTAAAGGTACTCTAGATTATTATTTTTTTGTAAGATATTAGATAGAAGGAAGTTAGTTGTAGACGAATGGTTTTTGTCGCTCTTTTGACAAGTTAAAGATGACAAAGTTTTTGATTAAAAATTTACTTGTCGTTGATAGTTCTACCGAGTTTTGTTGAAGGACTATTTTTTATAGAAGATCAGACAGATATAAATTTTCTTAGATCGAATTGAGATCTAAAGACTATAAGATTTGTATGGTTTTGTAAATAAAGAGATTAAAGTTTACTTTATTGAAGAGTTTGAAATCTTTTTGTTAATTTAAAAATGTCATTTTTAATGGTTATAACATATTTAATCGTTTCATTAATTCTGGTCTTTTAGAGCGGCTAACAGGTATTACATCTTTGGCAATTAATACACTGTTGTCTTCAATATCAATGATTTTTTTGATATTTATAATATACGAGCGATGTACTTTTAGAAAAAGATCTTCGGGTAGTTTTTCTTCAATCTTTTTTAGGGTAGAGTGCACAGTATAGTTTTGTTGTTCGGTTTTGATAAAAATGTAGTCTCCTCTTGCTTCGATTATATTAATGGTAGGGATATTAATTTTAATCAACCTTCTGTCTATATTAATATATAGCTCCTTTTCTTCGGTGGGTATATTTAAGGGAGATTCTGTATAGGTTTCTTTCTTTGCAGAAACTATAGGTGTATTATTTGCTTTTTGAATAGCTTTAAGAAATCTGGGTATGGTTATGGGTTTTATTATATAATCAATAATGCAATCATATTCAAAAGCCTCTAGGGCAAAGTTTTTGTCTGAGGTGGTTAATATTACCTTAGGAGGGTTTTTTAAGCTGTCTATAAAATCAAAACCTGTAAAATCTGGCATGTGGATATCTAAAAAAATAAGATCCACCTGCTCTTTGTTTAAAAATTTAATTGCTTGAATTGCATTTGGAAAATCCTGAATAACATTAAGGGACTCTACTTGCAAACAAAGTTGTTGCAGGATAATTCTTGCGGTTTCTTCATCATCTATAATAATACAATTCATAGTAGGTTGGCTTTAAATGGTTTTAAGAAAGTGTTCTGTAGATTCTAAAATTAATATAAATTTGGGATATAAAGATGGATTATTGTCTTTTAGTTCTTCTTCAAAATCCATAGCAATTTGATATCCTGTTTCAAAACCAAGCAGTCCAATTTTGTATTTTATTTTATGAACGTTTTCTGCGGTTTTACTATATGCCATTATATTATAGTTATCAAGGAACTCGTTTTTTTCTTTCAAAAATTCCCGTTTTATAATGGCAATCAACTTTTGTTCAAATGCTATAGAGCCGTCTGCTAATTCTTTAATATATGTTAGATTTGGGGATTCACTCATATTTTTATTTTTTTAAGGTGAAGTAAAAAACACTTCCGATTCCTTGTTGAGACTCCATCCATATTTTGCCGTTGTAAAACTCGACTACTTTTTTTACAATAGATAAACCAATACCAGTAGATTTTTTTTGGTCATCTAATGTTTGAAATATCTGAAATATTTTGTCATGATATTTTTTTGCAATCCCAACTCCGTTATCTTTGATCCTAAATTCCCAAAAGTTTAATTTTTCTTCGTATTCAATACCTATTTCTCCTTTATCTTTGTTCATAGCTTGTATCGCGTTGTTGATAAGGTTTTGAAATATTTTTTGTATTTTTACAGGGTCGGATTTTATGATTGGAAGAGTGTAAGGAATAGTAATTGTAATGTTTTCGGGCAGTTGTAATGAAGACAGGATTTCTGTTGTCAAAATATTTATATCTACGTTTGTTTCTGGTGTTCTGGATACATTATCAATCACAGAATATTCTAAAACCCCATTGATAAGATCATCCATTCGTTGGATATTTTGTTGAATTAGTTCAAGATTGTTTTTAACAGGGGTTTCTATTTCACCTTTGGTATCTTCTTTAATCCAGTGGATAAGGGTATCTATATTACGTAGTGGGGATTTTAAATCATGAGAAACTATATTTGCATATTCGTTAAGTTCTTTGTTTCTTTTTTCTAAGTTTTTAAGTAATATATTTTGTTGTTTTTCAATTTCAGAAATCTGCAAAGCTTGTTGTTCAATAAGTTTTGCCAACTCAATTCCTGTAAGTTCTTTATTTTGGTTACTTCCTTTTGGTCTTTTAATAGTTATGGATTGTAAAATTTGAGTAGCGTCGGTAAGGCTGGCAATCACTTTTTTTTGATGCTCGGCTTCTTTTTTTAGTTTTTGACTTGCTTCAAATAACTCTTGGGAGCTAATAGACATTGCTCTTTGCAGCATATTAAATTGATCTTCATAATTATAATAGGATCTGTCGATAGCATGGATAAAGCTTTCAATACTTTTTGGGGGTATCGAGCTTTTTTTCAAAAACTTTCTTATTTGTCTTTCGAGTAAAGAATGCATGCTATTCACTAAATAAGGTTAATGTCATGGTTTGATTATGTAATTCGCAATTTATGTTTCCTGTAAAAGGGGCAAGTTCTCCATACGAATAAAAACCACCTATTACAGCTTGTGAGCCTATTGTTTCTATTACCTCTTCTATTTCTTCTTCTACACGCTGATCCATCACTAACTTTCTGCCAATACAACTTACTAGCAGAGCAAATTCTGGTTTGTTTTTTCTGTTTTTCATTCCTATTTGTGCAGCTTGTATGGCCCCGTCTACAATATGATCTATATTTGCCATCATTAATTGTACAACAGATCCTTCGGGGACATCCCCGGCAAGTGTCATTGTATTAGTTTGTTCATCTATGGCTAAAATTGTTCTAACAATAGATTCTTTTTTGTTTTTTGTTTTTACGCTAAGAGGATACAATAAAGCAGATTTTGGAAGCTCTGCTACTTTGCCTCCCAAGTATTTTTTATATAAGTCCAAAGCAGGTTGATTATCTAGTTCGTACAAAATATTTTGATGCGATTTTGTAATAATACGTTCCGGACCAAAAGGGGTCCAGCCACCATATTGTGCAAAACTAATTTCCAGAGATTCTCCATAAAAAGCAATTAATAGGACTTCGCCTTCTTTTGGGTTTTCATTATAACTTGATATAGTCTTTTCAAACCTGGAATCATCGCCGCACAGACCACCTGTTATAGCTACATTGTTAACCCCGGTTTCTAAGCCTTCGATTAGAGCAGAACCGTTTATAAAACTCCCTTCAGATATAATAACAATATGTTTTAGCCCTTCTTTTGGGATTTTTTGGATAAGTTTGTTTCCCAACAATACAGCATCTTTATTATGCTCTAAGCTGTTTTCTCGAAATATGACATAATTACTTTTTTCGAACTCTATTGCAGTAATGGTTATAGAATCCTCTAAAACCTGATTGCCAATTATCTCTCCGGCGGTAGAGCCAAAAACAATTTCGCCATCAGGAAAAAGTTTTTTAACCTCGATATAAATTTCCGGAGCCTCCAGCGCATATCGATTTCCGAAAACTAAAACCAAAGGTTTTTGTAGTTTTAAATCTGCACCAGTTAGGCAAGACCATTCCTGGTTTTTTTTCTTTTCAAATTGTTGAAACCTCATATCATTGTTTTTTTAGTGTGAAGTAAAATGTGGTGCCAATACCCGGAGTGCTTTCTAACCATATATCTCCTTCATATATGGCTATGATTTTTTTTACTATTGCAAGCCCTATACCCGATGAGTTTTTATTATCCCCCACAGATTCGAACATTTTAAATATTTTGTCGTGATATTCTTTTTTTATTCCTACACCATTATCTTTTATGCTAAACTGGTAGTGGCTCTTTTTATCCTCATAATCAATTTCTACGGTTCCATTTTGTTTATCCATATAGATTACTGCGTTTCCTATAAGGTTTTGAAAAAGTTGTTGTATCCTGGTTGAATCCCCGTTAATAACGGGAAGTTTATTTTTTATGCTAACTATGGTGTTTTGTGGTATAAGAATTACATTTTTAATTTCATCTATAAGTATATTAAGATCTATTTTATTGCTTTGTAACTCGTCTTTATTACTTACACTAGAATAACTAAGGATATCATTTATTAATGTTTCCATCTTTTCTAGTGTTTTTTCGATCATAGCAAGATGAGTTAGCCCAATTTTATCAAAAGCAGAACTGTAATCCTCTTTGATCCAATTTACAAGGGCATAGATGTTTCTTAATGGGGATTTTAGATCGTGCGAAACGATATGTGCATAATCTTTAAGGTCCTGATTAGTTCTTTCCAGATTTTCCAGAAGCTGCTCCTTTTGTTTTTCAGACTTTAACTGCTCTGTAATGTCTTCGATTAAAGCAACTTGATATTTGATGCTTCCATCTGGGTTACGTACTGCGGCAACATTGGTTTTTGCCCAAAAAAAAGTACCGTCCTTTTTTTTATATCTTTTGTTTACAGAAAAAGTGTCAATTTCTCCTGCAATCATTTTTTTTGTATAATTAGAAGAGATGATGTATTCATCTTTTATAGAGAGATCTATAACTTCTTTTTTTAATAATTCTTCTTCTGTATGTCCCAATAAGTTTTGAAACGCTTTATTGGTTTGTAATATTTTCCCGAATTGGGTAAGTGCAATTCCTAATGAAGAGTTATCAACAATTGCAGAAAGTTGTTTTTTTTGTTCTTCAAAAATTCGTTTTTGCTCCAACTCATTGGTTATATCTGTTACAATACCTTGTGCTCCAATAGGAATACCATTTTTATCTTTAATAATACTAGCGTTTATATGTACATTTCTAACACCATTATTTTTTGTATACACTCTGGCTTGGTAATCTATAAATGAACCTTTATCAATTAGTTGCTGAAAGGATTGTATTGCATATTGATAGTCTTCTTTATAGATAAGTTTTACAACGTTTAGTTCTTCTTTGGTGATATCATACCCAAATAATTTGTTTGCAGCATGGTTCATTTCCAAAACATTTCCGGATATATCTATAAGTACATAGGCATCGACCAAATTATCAAAAACCCCTTGTAAAGTAGATTCTTTTTTACCTATCAGATCTTCAAGTTTTTGATTGGCTTGTTGTAGTTCTAGGGTAAGCAGATAGAGTTCTCTGGATTTGTCTTCCAGGATTTTTTCGGCATGTTTTCTTGCCGTTTTTTCTCTTAATAGTGCTCTTTTAAATATTTCGGGGTCTACATTACTCATTTGTTATTATAATACTAAATTTTACTTCTGTTCCATCAGGTTTTAATTTTTTTAGAGTAATATCTGCGGTAGTATTAAAATGCTCAAAAGTTTTGTGCATTAATCCAAGCCCAAAGCTATACATAGCTCTACTGGATTTATAGATCATAACCAGCTTAGAATCTGTTTTTTCCAGAATTTCAAAAGTAGGAAGCTCTGCGTCTGGGTATATTTTTCGAACCTCGACATGAATATGGTTTTCTACAGAGGATAACATTTCGAGTGGATCGCTATATTGGCTTACCAAATCGGGGTAACTATTGACCAATACATTAAAAAAATGCTCAGAATAGGCAAGGAGCAGGTCATCGATACTTAATTGTGTGTGTTCACTAAGGTGTTTTAGAAGTCTCAACATTTCAGAAAAATCATACGTTCCTATTGCAGTATATGCTCCTTGTGATGGTAGATTAGATTGTTGAATAATTTTGTCTACTACTTCTAACCCAAATTTGTCTTCAACTAGTTCTAAAAATTCTGTAAATACAATACCTTTCATATAATAAGTTGGTTATAGGTTTATTTGTTAGCGTTTTTTTTATGGTTGGTTAAAAATTATCCATTCAACAATGATTTAGGTATTATCTGCTTTAAGGTTATGTTTTTTATACTTTAAAAATTTCATTAATACTCCAATACTCGATCAAACACTTTATTTTGTATACATAATCCTCATATTTTAAAGGTTTTACTATATATCCTGCAGCTCCTGTTTTATATGCTTCCTTAAGGTCTTGAAGGTTATTAGAGGTGCTTAATATTATTACAGGGATATACCGTAAATCTGCATTGGACTTTAGCTCTCTTAAAAATTCCAGGCCATTCATTTTTGGCATATTAAGATCCAGAAAAATTAAATCTGGCAGCTGTTCTTTTTGGGCTAATTTGTCTAAAGCTTCTTCGCCATTTCTGGCTTCTATAATGTTGTGGGGGTAATTATTTTTTTGCAGAACTCTTGCAAATTTCAGTCGTTCTATTTCATCATCATCGATTAATAAAAAATTTAAGCTCATTATTTCAGATAATTAAATTAAGTTAAAAATTGTTCTTTAACAATAATAAAGATGATCTTTTTATAAATGAGTTTATTATTTCTTTCGTCGAAACTTATTTTAGTGTAGATGAATGGTAATTTTATATAGACGATCAGAAAAACATTTTTTCTGTTCTTTGGACTTATAACCAGAAGGATATTGTAATACGACTATTTTTTATCGGTGCAGTCGATCCAGGATTTCCATTACTTCAATTTTTTTTCTGACAGATACAGGTATGTTTTCTCCATTTTTTAACATAAGATACCCGCCATCGGTTTTTATAAAAGCACTAATGCATTGTAGGTTAACTAAGTGACTTTGGTGTACTCGCAAAAATTGATAGCTTTTAAGCATATCTGCAAAGTATTTTAGTGTCTTGGTAACAAATATTTTTTGCTCGTCTTTTAAGTAAAAAATAGTGTTATTGCTATCAGACTCACATCTAATGATATCATCAAGGTTAACGATAATGATTTTATCCAGAGTATGCAGAGATATTTTATCTGGTTTTTGCCCCGGGGCAGATAAGGTGTCTTTAAGGATGTTTAAACGTTCTTTGTTGGGTTGGATTTGTTGCTTTGCTCTGCCAATGGCTTGTGCCAGTTCTTCATTAGAGTATGGTTTTAGAACATAATCTATGGCTGCAAATTTAAAAGCTCGAATGGCAAATTCATCACTTGCTGTAACAAAAATAATTTTGGATTTTAAATCCGGAAATATTTCCAAAATGTCAAATCCTGTGCCATCTCCCAACATAATATCCAAAAACAGAATATCTGGCTGGGTAGCACGCAAAGCTTTTGCGGCTTCGACTACACTTTGTGCAGTGTTTACTATCTTTATTTCTGGATGATTGTTTTTTAAATCACTTTTTAAGAGTTGCAATGCATCTGGCATATCCTCTACAATAATAGCTGTAAGCATAATAGTTTTAATAGTCGGTTAGTAATGGTATTTTAAATGAAATTTGGGTTCCGGTAACAGAGTTGCCATTCTGTATTTCTTTTATAATCAAAGAGTCTTTTCCCGAAATAGATTCGAGCCGCTCTCTGGTTACTGTAAGTGCCATGGATTGATGATCTGTTTTTGCTTTGTTTTTTTGAGATTGAAAAATCCCTTGACCGTTATCCAGTATGGTACAATGCAAAAACTCTTCTGTAGTATGAAACTGTATTTTTAGCTCTCCATCCCGGGTTCCTTTAAGAATACCATGTCTTACTGCATTTTCAACAAATGGCTGTATTAGCATTGGCGGGATAAGAATTTCTTCAGGGTCATAATCAGATTCAATAGATATATCATATATAAATGGCTTACTGGCCATTAATTGTTCTATCTCTATATAGTGTTTTAAAGTTTGCATTTCCTGGCCCAAAGTAATATAATCTTTTCTGGAGTTGTATAGGGTTTCTCTTAATAAGGTAGCAAAAGTATTGATTGTGGTATTCATACGAATAGGATTACTGGTTCCCATTGCTTTTATACCATTAAGAGCGTTAAAAATAAAATGAGGGTTCATTTGTAAACGTAGTGCTTTTTGTTCTAAAGAGAGTAAGTGGTTTTGCATTTGCAGGCGCTCTTGTTCTACTTTGTTTTTTTGTTTTACCCTGCGTATATATGAAAAACCGTACCCACCTGTTATTAAAATAATAAGACCTATTACAGTTAATTGAAACCAAAGTTTTTCATAAACAGGGCTGTCAATAAAAAACCGAAAAGTGATTATATCGCTTTCTTCCCATCGATAGTTACGGGATTGTGCAGAAAAATAATGAGCTCCATAAGCTAGTCCGGCAAGATTTTGTTTGTTGTCTGGTGACCATGGGCTCCACGCAGAACTATTTAATCTCCATCGGTATTGTACATCATTTGGGTGATCCAAATCTACCGTTTTATAACTAAAGGATAATTCGGTTTGCTTTGGGGTAAGTTTTAAAACTTTTTTATTATTTACCCAAGTGCTAAGTTGAATAGAATCAACGCTGCTATATGCTACTTCTACATCTTCAAAATATAATTCGGGTTTTACGGTAGTTTTGGTTATTCCTGTTGGTTGATATTTGGTTAAACCATATATGGCACCAAACCAGAGGTTACCTTCTTTGTCTTTATCGATGGCATTAAGACTGGTTTCCATTCCTAAAAAACCATCATTCCTTCCAAAATGAAAAATATCAACAATGACATTGGATTGGTTTAACTCAATTTTGTCGACTCCTCTTTCGCTTCCTGCCCATAAATTATTGTTACTATCAAAAATCATTTGATAAATATTATCAGAATATGGTCTTTTTCTGCCTTTTAATTTCTTAAACTTAATATCTCCATTTAAAGGAGACCACCAGATTCCTCGCCCTGCTGTACCTATATAGATAGTGTTTTTATGAAAGAGCAGAGTGCTTATTGCGGTTTTTTGATTTAAAACATTGCCCAGATGAGTAACTTTATTGTCTTTGATATATCCCAGATGGCCATTTTGAGTGGCGTACCAAATAGTACCATCATAATCTTGTTTCATATCTCTGATCTGTAAGTCTTCTATACCATCTTTTCTTGTAAATTTTTTTAAGGATATAAGAGTTTGTTTTTTGGGATTGTATTTGAATCTGGATATGCCACTAGAGTAGGATGCAACCCATATAGTGTTATTTACCACCTGTATGGTTCTTATCCAATCAGACGGTAACCCTTTATCGGTATCGATTATATGGTTTTTGTAAGTTGTTTTTGTAATAGTATCGGTCATTACAACCGGATCTTCATTTAACCTGTTACTATCTGTAATGGTATCGGTAATTATACTGTCTGTTACTTGTTTAATTTGCTTAAAAAGGATTCCTTTGCCATCGGTTCCTGCCCAAATGTTTCCAAAAGTATCGCTGGTGATAGTTTTGATTTTCACCTCAGATATACGCTCATCCTGAGGTATATGATGAATAATCCCCAGCGAATCGATTTTTATTAAACCTATCTCAGGATTAGATGCCCAGATATCATTTTTTATACTGTGTACTGCATACACATGATTACCTTTTAATCCATTATTTTGATCGTAATGCGTAAAATTATTCTGAAAATATTTGTAAAAACCTCCACCAGAGGTGGCAATCCAAATATTAGATTGGCGATCCATAATGGTTTTTCTAATATGAGAGACACCTAGGCCATTGTTTCGGTCAATCTTCTTTTTCTGCTCATATAACTCAGAGTCTATAATTGTAATACCATCATTATCTGTTGCAAACCATAATTCGTTATTGTTGTGTTTGGATATATTGGTAACTCTTGTAACTTTTTTTATCCAACGATTACCGTATGTTTTTGCATTGGTATTTAAAACTAAAATACCGTGATCAAAAGAAGCTGCAAAAATTTTGTTGTTATAAAATATTGCAGCAGTAAAATCAAAAGGACTATGCCTTTCTATAATACTGGCATCTTTTTGAATGTTGTTTAGTTTCCAAAGACCTTTGTTTGTTACTATCCAAAATAGTTTATTGTCAAAAGTAATATCATTGATAACACTGGTATTGATTTTGGGGTTAAGATTGATTTTTATTAACCCCCTGTTTTTTCGATATTCATAAACCCCTATATTGGTAGCCAGATAGATTTTGTTTTTAATTTGACATATTTTATTGATTCTGGGACCGTTGATATTGGTAAATTTATTTTTGGTCTTTATACTAAGCCCGCTTTTGGTACCTATAAAAAGACTATCACTTACAAACGCAAGAGAGTGAATGTAATTGGATTGAAGTCCATCATTTTCATTCCATATTTTAAATTCTTCTCCATTAAATCTGCATAGCCCTCCTCCCTGAGTCCCCAACCATAAATACCCTGTTTCATCTTGTATAATATCATATACTTGTGATTGTGGTAATCCATCTTCTAAAGTGTATGCTCTAAGCTGATTGTTTTGAGCTAATAAAGGACTGATAAAACCTGATATCAAGAAAAAAAACTGAAGAATAATATTGCGTGTCGTGTTCACAGAAAGAATTATCGAGTTAGTAGCAAATATAATCAAACCTGTTTTTGTTTGATATGTAATACCACTTTAACTTTGAAATAACACTAATAAATTCAATTTCTATACACATGATTTCGAAGTTAAACAGGTATTGGCTTTAAACCCTCAACAACGGTTTGATTCCCCAAGGTTTGCTTCAAAAACAAGATATATTTATGAGAAGCGTGTGCCTCATATACTTACCCCGAGGTTGTTGATTGTAAAAAAACCGACACCGCTTTTTGAAGCGGGTCGGTATAATAAACAAAAGATTCCCCCTTTTTGCTTATTAAATTGAGTAAGTGTTAATAGTTATTTTTAATAAGATGTTATAGCGGTTGTATTTAATTCTTTAATAATTTTATCTTTCCAAAGGAAGCTTTGTTTTAAGCTTACATATTTAATATCTGTAGTTTCTCCTTTGTAAAATGTTTGTGTTTCCAGTATATTACCCTTTATGCCATACTCTTGATTTGGAAAAATGTATTGGTAGTCTGTATCTGAGTTTTCGCAGTATACGTTTTTAAGTTGAGGTAATGCAACAACCGAAAGATCATCTTTTATCATGTAGTAAAATGCTTCTACATGAGCACAACAGGCAAGATATTCAATTTCCATTTTAATAACCTTAGAGACCCCCTCTAATCCGGGGTTCTCTAAGGCAGATATAAATATATCCTCAAAAAGTTCTGTGTCTTCAATGGTAAGAGTAGATATGGTATTAGTATCCTCTCCCGAACTGATCAGGTCAATAACGTATGAGGGGTGTTCTTTTTCCTGATCCATAATTTTTGTTTTTACCAAAAACTCCTGAGTTTTGGTAAAAACATTTTGCGCATTAATGCCTTGAAAACTTTGTAATAGAATAATGATTATGGCAACATTTTTCATAACAGACATTTTTGAGGTTGGCTATTTTGTGTAAAAGTAACTGCTTAATTTTTTTTAAAAGATATAATTCTAGAATTCGTAAGGCTTTAATTAGAATTCGTTTTTTGTCAAATTACTGTGGTATAATTAAGTCTTTTTTAAAACGTAAATTAAAAAATATCCATTCAAGATACATAGCGACTAATCATGGTTTTACTTATATTGTTAGAGCTATTGATTTTTTATTTACCTCACGATTGATGAAACCGGATTTATAAGAAATCCTTATTAATTGCCAAGATCTTCTTTTCTTAAGGTATATAAAGCTATAAATTATTAATTATTGTTACTACCTTTAAAGTCTATGTTCAAATCTTTCGAAAATTTTATTGCCAATTTTAGTTCCTGGGTTTGGGATTGGCCTTTGTTGATATTATTGATAGGGGGAGGCTTGTTTTTTTTGATCTATTCAAAATTTACTCCTTTTTTTTATTTTAAACATGCTATTAAAGTTCTTGGAGGCAAATACGATGATACCCATGCCCCCGGGCAGCTTAGCCATTTTCAGACATTATCCTCTGCTATTGCGGCAACAGTTGGTATGGGCAATATTAGTGGGGTAGCCATTACTATTGTTATGGGTGGTCCAGGGGCTGTTTTTTGGATGTGGATAAGTGCCTTAATTGGTATGGCAACTAAGTTTTATACCTGCTCACTTTCTGTAATGTACAGGACTGAGGATGAGCAGGGCAGGATACTTGGCGGCCCGATGTATGTAATAACAAAAGGTTTAGGGAAACGGTGGAAACCGTTGGCAATTTTATTTGCCCTGGCTGGATTGGTGGGAACGCTTCCTGCGTTTACTGCAAATCAATTAACACAAACATTGGTAGATGTTTTAGGATGGGAGGATGCGTATAAATGGCATATCGGGATTGCATTAGCAGGAATTACATCTCTGGTAATTTTGGGAGGGGTTAAAAGAATTGGTGCTGTAGCAAGCAGGATGGTTCCTTTTATGGTTGTTTTATATTTTATAACTGTTGTTACTATTTTGATATTGCAAATAGAAAAGGTGCCGGGGATGTTTGTTCTGATTTTTTCGGATGCTTTTTCCGGAAAAGCAGTTGCGGGTGGAATGTTGGGATACTTGATTAAGACGGGTGTAAAAAGAGCAGCTTTTTCTAATGAAGCAGGAATAGGAACTGCGCCAATGATGCATGGTACGGCAAAAACCAATGAGCCTATTAGAGAAGGGCTGGTGGCGATGATTGGTCCTGCAATAGATACATTGTTGGTGTGCACATTAACGGCTTTGGCAATTCTTTCTACAGGAGTTTGGCAAAGTACAGATGATAATGGGATTTCCCTGACTTTAATGGCATTTAACTCGGTTTTGCCTAATGGGTCAGGGGATATTGTCGTTATGGTTATGGTTATGGTATTTGGGCTTTCTACTTTGTTTTCGTATTCGCATTATGGTACAATATGTTTGGGCTTCTTAACCAAACCTAAATATGGAAAATACTATAATTTTGTATATATATTGTCAATTATAGTTGCAGCAGTGGTAAAGATAGAATTTACAATTGACCTTATTGACAGTGCTTTTGCAATAATGGCTATACCTACGGTAATTTCAGGATTGTTATTGGCTCCTAAAGTAAATGCCCGAGCAAAGATTTATTTTGAGAATCTAAAGAAACACAACTACTAATTTTTTTTATTTCCTCACAATAAACTCGCTTCTTCTGTTTTCTTGATGTTCTTCTTCGGTACAAGGCACATTATCTGCACATTTATTAAGCAATCTTCTTTCTCCATACGCTTTACCTCGTACGCGTTGCCAATTAATACCACCTTTTTCTGTTATGTATTTTACAGTAGCCCTCATTCTTTGCACACTTAATTTTTTGTTATACCAATAACTTGATCTGCTGTCTGTGTGAGAACGAACCTCTATTTTGAGATCAGGATATTTGTTCATTATAGAAATTATTTTTTGCAATTCCACTTCTGTTTCTGTAGTTACTATGCTATCATTTAAGCCAAAATAGATAGGTTCTAATTGTAAAGTTTTGGATAAATCATCGCCAACATTTATTTCTATAGTGGTAGGGAGTAAACTTTCTTTATTTATTAATGAAATATTTATTTCATTAATAAATTCAAAAGCATCCGTTGTTTCTGCCAAAATGTTTCTTGGAACAAAATCCTTATATTCAGCTTTTATGGTATAATTTTCATTACAAGGAACTTTGAGCCTGTAATTTCCATTTATATCAGAAATTATTTCTCTTATAACCCCTCCATTTTTATCCAATAGCATTATGTCGGCACTAGCCAGAGATTCTCCGGTCATATCATTTGTAATAGAGCCTTCTATATATTGCATACAAGAAGTTATTAATTCTCCGGTTTGTTTAAAACTATAGATATCATCGTTTCCTTCGCCTCCGTTTCTATTACTGGCAAAGTATCCTATTTTGGTTTTTTCGTTAAGAATAAATGTGAAATCGTCTTTAGGACTATTAATCGGTTTGCCAATATTATAAGAATCAGAAAAACCAAACTCATCAGGGACAGAAACAAAAACATCTAATCCCCCCAATCCCACATGCCCGTCACTAGAAAAATATAAGATACCACTATCACTAATGTATGGAAAAGTTTCTCTGCCCTCAGTATTGATTTTGCTTCCTAAATTTTTTGGCTTGCTATATTTGTCATTTTCCAATATATCTACTACATACAGATCAGACTGCCCAAAAGAGCCCGGCATATCGCTTGCAAAATATAGTTTTTTATTATCGGGGCCTAATGAAGGATGAGATACAGAATATTCATCACTACAAAAAGGAAGCTCTGTAATGTTTTCCCAATTACCATTGTTTAAAGTAGCTTTATATAATTTTAATAAAACCACCCCTTTTTTACTTTTACCTAATTTATTATTCAAATAATTATTTCTGGAAAAATATACAGTTTTACCATCTTTGCTAAAACTAGTTGAAGATTCGTGAAATTTTGTATTTATTTTGCCTTTTAATTTTACAGGCTCTTCTAATGTTATATTGTCTTCCTTGATATTTGAAGCAAAAAGATCTAAAAACGGCATTTCATCCCATTGGTGGAGTTTTATGGAGTTTTTTTCTTCTCTTGAAGAAGCAAAAACGATTTGATTAAGATGATTAAAACTCGGGGCATATTCAGAATTTTTAGAATTTATATTTAGTGAGTAGACCTCAAATTTATCAGACTGCATTTTAATAAAATCAAGGTAATCTCTTCTTTTTGCAAAGAAATTAGCCCGGTTGTCATTTTTTGTAATAGTATAAAATTGATTCATAATTGCATCTGCCTCTGGATAGTGTCCTACACTTTTTAAGCTTTGAGCATATCTAAAAAGATATTCAGGATGTATGATATCAGGATATGTTTGTATTAACTTTGCATACCACTCTACAGAATCTTCAAGGTTTCCTGTAAAATAAAATGAGTCTGCTAATTTTGAATATAGACTGGGAGAGGAATATCCTTTTTGGGCTACATCCAGATAAATAGCTCTGGCATCTACATAAGCATAAGACTTAAAGTTTCTATCTGCTCTTGACAATCTTTTTTCATGGGTTTGTGCATTTATACTAAATGATAATAGTAGCAAAACAACAAAACAGGTTACAATTTTTATAGAAACTATATATAAAGGAGCAGATGAATAATTTTTCAAAGGAAGTTTGGTTTTAAGAATGAAAAATGTTTTCACGGGGTTTTTGAAAACTTAGATATGTTAAATCTATGAAAAAAATCCTTGAAAATTTCTGGTTTGTAGGTCATTTTTTACAAGTTCTTTTAGAAAATGAATGGTAGAATATGAAAAACAAACTTAATTATTCGTAATCAGGTATTTTCTTTTTGATTATTCATCTACCTTTGTATTAAAATTAATATATGACGCATAAGGCTGGTTTTGTAAATATAATAGGTAATCCTAATGTAGGTAAATCTACATTGATGAATGCTTTTATAGGAGAGAAGTTGTCTATCATTACTTCTAAGGCGCAAACAACAAGACATCGTATTTTGGGGATTGTAAATGGAGATGATTTTCAGGTAATTTTATCGGATACTCCGGGTATTATAAAACCCGCATACGAGCTTCAGGAGTCTATGATGGATTTTGTGAAAACTGCTTTTGAAGATGCAGATATATTAATCTATATGGTAGAAATCGGAGAGAAAGAATTAAAAGACGAAGCTTTCTTCAATAAAATAACCAATGCAAAAATCCCTGTTATTTTATTGATAAACAAAATTGATCAATCTAATCAGGAACAACTGGAAGAACAAGTTCAGTTTTGGACACAGAAAATGCCAAATGCAGAAATGTACCCGATATCTGCACTTGAAAATTTTAATGTAAGAGAAGTTTTTGATAGAATTGTAGAGTTATTACCCGTATCCCCCGCTTTTTATCCAAAAGATCAGTTAACAGATAAACCAGAACGTTTTTTTGTAAACGAAGCAATTCGCGAAAAAATATTAATAAACTACAAAAAAGAAATACCGTATTCTGTAGAGGTAGAAACCGAAGAGTTTTTTGAAGATGAAGATATAATTAGGATTCGTTCAGTAATTATGGTCGAGCGGGATTCACAAAAAGGAATTATTATAGGTCATAAAGGATCTGCTTTAAAAAAAGTAGGTACAGAGGCCAGAAAAGACCTTGAAAAATTCTTTGGAAAAAAGATACATATAGAACTATACGTAAAGATTAATAAAAATTGGCGCACCAATGAACGTCAATTAAAACGTTTTGGGTATAATAATAAATAATATTTCTTGCTTTTAGAAACGTATATCCACATCGGTATACTTATAGTTTTTCATTTATTAATGTTGTGTAGTGAACAACCAGATTAATGTTTGTAATTTATTCTTAACATAACGTTAAGGATATATTTATTATCAACATTTGGGGTTTTTAATCACACAAAACAACATAAGTAATGAAAATTTTTAACAAAACAGTTCTTCTTTCCACAGTGGTATGTGTTCTTTTTAGTGCCTGTAATATCGATGATTATCATGGCGGTAGCAGTAATGATAAACTTACATTTAAGAAAATAGGAGGCTTTGTAAACGGTACAGGAGATGAAGGATTTGCAGAAATATCTGCATTTGATCCTAATACCAATAAACTTTTTGTGGTAAACCCTAAAAACTCTGTGATTTCTGTTTGGGATATTTCTAATCCGGATTCTCCCATACAAGGCGCAAATATATCCCTTACGGGTACTCCAAATAGTGTTGCTGTAAGTAATGGTATAGTAGCGGTCGCTATAGAAAATCCTAACAATAAACAAGCCAACGGTACCATAGCGCTGTATAGTTCAGATTCGCAAGCTTTAATAAATACATATCCGGCAGGAGCATTACCAGACATGGTAACCTTTAGTCCTAATGGAGAGTATATCGTTGCTGCAAACGAAGGAGAACCTGATGATACATATACAAATGACCCAGAAGGTTCGGTTACTATAATAGAAGTTGCCAGTGGTCAGGTTTTTAATGTTGGTTTTACAGCGTTTAACGGACAGACTATTGGTAATTATTTTCGTGTTTTTGGTCCGGGTGCTTCTTTAGCTCAAGATGCAGAACCAGAATATGTAGCAATCTCTCATGATTCTAAAACAGCATATATTACGTTACAAGAAAATAATGGAATTGCAATAATTGATTTAAAAACAAAAACAATAACAGATATAATAGGATTAGGGGTAAAAGACTATTCTTTGCCAAATAACCAAATAGACGCAAGTGATAAAGATGATATAGTTGGAAATTTTCAAAACTGGCCGGTTTTAGGGTTTTATCATCCGGATGCTATAGCTTATGCAAAAATTAGAGGAGGAAGATATCTTATAACAGCAAATGAAGGAGATTCCAGAGATTATGACGGGTATTCTGAAGAAAAAAGAGTAAAAGATCTTGCTCTGGATCCTGTTGCTTTTCCGGATGCCGAAACATTGCAGTTAGACAAAAACTTAGGAAGGTTAAAAACAACTATAGCCAATGGGGATACCGATGGGGATGGGGATTTTGACAAAATTTATGCTTATGGCGCAAGATCTTTTACAATATGGACTACTACAGGAACAATTGTTTATGATAGCGGAGATCAAATAGCAAAAACTATTTTTGAGCTGAACCCAAGTGTATTTAATTCCAGTGAAGGAGGGGCAGCAGATAAAAGATCTGATGATAAAGGGGCAGAGCCCGAAACTGTAACCACTTTAAAGACAGGAAATAAAACATTGCTTTTTGTAGGTTTGGAAAGAACGGGGGGAGTTATGATTTATGATATATCCAACCCATCCAACCCGGTGTTTTTAGAATGGATAAAGGACAGTGTGGATATTGCGCCCGAAGGATTGATTGCCGTTAAAGCAGAAGATAGCCCAACAGGCAATGATTTGATTATAATAACTAATGAAGTATCTAATACGGTTGCTATCTACGAAATAAGTAAAAATGATTAAAATTTATTTAAAAACAACAAAAAAAAACAGATAAAACATAGTGAGAGATACTGTTACAACTGCATCCATAAAAAGTTTGTTGTTTTACAGTAACCAACTTAATAATAATACTTGGTATATTTACATAAGTAATTATTTCACTGACTGACTATCAATTATGAAAAGCTCCATCGACCTGAAACATTGGTCTTTGGGCTTTTTATTTTTTCTGCCGATATTTTCCTAATCTATTCTTAATGAAATCCCAATATGTATAGTATTGCTTAAATAAAAAAGTCTAATTTTGCACAAAATTTAGAAATAGATAGTAATGAGTGGTATAGTAGCAATTGTAGGGAGACCTAATGTAGGAAAATCAACTTTCTTTAATAGATTGATTCAAAGAAGAGAGGCTATTGTAGATGCTGTTAGTGGGGTGACCCGTGATAGGCATTATGGAAAGAGTGATTGGAACGGAATAGAGTTTTCATTGATAGATACCGGAGGTTATGTAAAAGGAAGTGATGATGTCTTTGAAGCCGAAATAGACAAGCAAGTAGAACTGGCAATCGATGAAGCAGATGCAATTATCTTTATGGTAGATGTAGAAGCAGGGATAACAGGAATGGATGAAGATGTAGCTAAATTACTTCGTAAAGTTAAAAAACCGGTGTTTCTTGTTGTAAATAAGGTAGATAATGGTAAGAGAGCCGAAAATGCAGTAGAGTTTTATAATTTAGGGCTTGGAGATTATTATACTATCGCAAGTATTAATGGAAGTGGTACAGGAGATCTTTTGGATGATTTGGTAAAAGTGTTGCCAGAAAAAGAAGAAAGAGAAGAAGATGAGCTGCCTAGATTTGCCGTGGTAGGAAGACCAAATGCAGGAAAATCTTCATTTATCAATGCTTTGATAGGAGAAGATAGATATATAGTTACAGATATTGCAGGTACGACCAGAGATGCCATAGATACCAGGTATAATCGTTTTGGCTTTGAGTTTAATCTGGTAGATACCGCAGGAATACGTCGTAAATCCAAAGTAAAAGAAGATTTAGAGTTTTACTCTGTGATGCGATCTGTTCGTGCTATCGAGCATAGCGATGTTTGTATCATAGTTTTGGATGCTACCAGAGGCTTTGATGGGCAGGTGCAAAATATATTTTGGTTAGCAGAGCGCAACCGCAAAGGAATTGTGATTTTGGTAAACAAATGGGATCTTATTGAAGATAAGGAAAGCAATACCTTAAAAGAGTTTGAAAAATATATTCGTAAAGAAATAGAGCCTTTTACCGATGTGCCTATTGTATTTATCTCTGCGCTAACAAAGCAAAGAATATTTAAAGCAATGGAAACCGCTGTAGAGGTATATAAAAACAGATCTAAAAAGATTAAAACCAGTGAACTTAATGATGTTTTACTGCCAATAATCGAGCGTAATCCGCCTCCTGCATACAAAGGGAAGTATGTAAAAATAAAATACATTACACAATTACCAACCCCACAACCTCAGTTTGCATTTTTTTGTAATCTGCCACAATATATCCGAGATCCATATAAGCGTTTTCTCGAAAATCAACTTCGTAAAGAATTTGATTTTAATGGGGTGCCGGTTTCTGTGTATTTCAGGAAAAAGTAGTTTTGAGGTAGAAGAAGTTAAATTTTTTCAGATAGTTTTTAGGTTATAAAGAGTAGGTTAGTGAGTGTTATTAAAAGGAACTTGAAGTAGTTATACACTGTGCTAATTAAAAACCCAGTTGTAAAAGGAGTAAATCAAATTTGGTACAGGATTAGTTATTTTTCTTTGTGTATTTTTGATTTTTTTTAAATCTTATTTTGCTTAAGTTTTCTAATTCATTTATTTTTACTATATTCAAAATTAATAATTCAAATAATTATGAAAAAAATAAATTCAAAATATAAAACCAGTAATCTTTTACCCAAAAATAATTTTTGGGTTGGAATGGGGTCTGTTTTAAATTTGGCAGGTAGTTATTTTGAATATAATTACTCTGATTCTGGAAAAGAGGCTGATTTCAACGCGATTATGTCGGATTGGAAAAATATTGGCGAAGATATTAAAGGATCAAAAGAAAAATTTGAAAATAAACATAAGCAACAGCTTTGTGTAAAATAATTTTTTGTGTCAAAAAAATCTACAAATAAGCCATCATCATCAGTTGAAAAGGCACAGAAGAAAGTCCCCGAAGAATTACAAGAAATAGAAGAAGATTTAGTAAGCTTAAATCCTGAAATTTTTAAAGGTGTCCCTGATAAGAAAAAAATGGAAATATTACAGAGTTTTTCCATTGTATCTATTCAGCAAAGAAGTCATTCGGGACCTTTGCCTGATGCTGAAACTCTAATTAAATATGATTCTGTAATTCCTAATGGAGCTGATAGAATAATGAAAATGGCTGAAGCTCAACAGTCTCACAGAATGAGTATAGAGAATAAAGTTATTACTAGTCAATCAAGTCAAAGCAAGTTAGGTCAAATATTTGGGCTTATAATTGGTATTGTTGGTATAGGAAGTGGAACGTTTTTAGCAGTTAATGGAGAAACAACTGTTGGAGGGATAATAGCAGGAGGAACTGTAGTAAGTTTAGTTTCTGTTTTCGTAATTGGTAAAACTGTACAACGAAAAAGTTAAAAGAATAGATTGATTTAAGCCTGTAAAAGAGAAAATCGCTAATTGACTTACCTAGAAATTAATAACTTACAACACTTTACCAGCTGCCTCCAGCACCGCCACCACCAAAGCCGCCTCCGCCGAATCCACCACCAAAGCCACCTCCACCAAAACTACCACCGCTATCACTACCGCCACCAAAGCCACCTCGTCCCAGATTGCTTAAAATAATCATATCCAGGAGACTATCGCCTCCGGATCGGTTACCGCGATTTCCTCTTCCGTTATTTCCATTATTTTTTTTAGAAAAAGATTTTATGATAATAATGAAAAAGACAAACAATAAAATCATTTCCAAAACAGGGGTGTCTTTCTTTTTGTTTTTTCGGGCTCCTTTAAAAGTGCCTTTTAAAACCTGAAAGATAGCATCGGCTCCTTTGTCTAAGCCACTATAGAAATCTCCTTTTTTAAACTCTGGTGTAATAATTTGATCGATAATGGTTTTTGAGGTAAAGTCGGTTAGTTTTTCTTCTACGCCATATCCTGTAGCAATCCAAATTTTATGGTCATTTTTTGCAACGAGAACAAAGATTCCGTTATCTTCTTTTTTTTGCCCGATTCCCCATTTATGTGCCCACTCTGTAGCATATAAACCGATGTTCTCTCCTTGCAGAGAGCTAATGGTAGCTATTACGATTTGCGTAGATGTCGTGTCTGAATACCTGACTAACTTATCTTCTAAAAGTTTTTTCTGAGAGGCAGAAAGCATTTCGGCTTCGTCATATACAGAGGTTTGAGTTTTTGGTACAGGTGGTATTTTTCTCTGAGCATTTAGCGTTGATGAAAAAAGTATTCCCAGAACAAATAATACAGGAAGGATGATTTTTTTGGTAAGTTTCATAACTATCCTTTTGAAATTTCGTTAGAGAGTTCATTAGTATCATTATGATCCCAAGGAAAATAGGTTTGTAATTCTTTTCCGGCAAGCAGTATACCTTCAACCAGACCTTTTGTAAAATTATCTTCTTTAAAATGGTGCAGAATTAAATCTTTAGTATTTTGCCAAAAGTTTTTTTCTACTACCGCATTGATTCCTTTATCTCCATAAATAGCAAAACTACGATCTTCTACAGCTACATAAATTAGTACCCCGTTTCGTTGAATGGTATTATCCATTTTTAACCAGTGAAAAACCTCTGCGGCTCTCTCCAGTACATCCAAATCGGTATGTTTTTCGAGATGTACCCTGATCTCTCCAGAGGTAGTTTTTTCTGCACTTCTAATAGCAGCTACAATTTGTTGCTCTTGCTCCGGGCTAAGAAAATCTTCTACTTTAGACATTTATTTAAAATCAAAATCTACATCTGGTGCTTTTTCAGTACCTTCTTCAGCTTTAAACCTTGCCATTTCTTCAAAACGACTAAAAAGGCTTAGTACAATATTATTAGGGAATTTCCCGGTATATTTTGTATAATCCCCCACAGCCTCATTATATCGGTTGCGTTCTACATTAATTCTGTTTTCGGTCCCCTCTAGTTGTGTTTGCAGATTAAGAAAATTTTGATTTGCTTTTAGATCAGGATAACGTTCTACAGTAACCAATAATCTGGATAGGGCAGAGGTCAGGCCGCTTTGCGCTTGTTGAAACTGTGCCATTTGATCCGGAGTGATATTGGCGGGATCAATATTTATAGAAGTAGCTTTTGCACGGGCATCGATCACCTCTTTTAGCGTGTTGCGTTCAAAATCGGCGGCTCCCTGTACAGTTTTGACTAAGTTGCCAATAAGATCGCTACGTCTTTGGTAAGCACTTTCTACATTGGACCAAGCTGTTTTTGCATCTTCTTGCAGAGTGACGGCAGTGTTATAGCGACCTCCAAAAAAGAAATAGAGAACGATAATTATTGCTGCAATCACCAATATTGGTGTTAAAAGCTTTTTCATGAACTAAGATTTTGTGTTTGTTTTTTAAAGTTGTTCTTTAATTTTAAGTAGTTGTCCTTTGATGGATTCTAATTTCCTGATAATATCAAAGCTATCCAGAGCCTCTTGTTTTTGTTCTTTAAGATGGATCTTGGCTCCTTCCAGAGTAAAACCACGTTCTTTTACCAAATGGTATATTAGTTCGAGATTTTTAATATCTTCAGGAGTAAATTTTCGATTTCCTTTTGCGTTTTTTTTTGGTTTTAAAATATCAAATTCTTTTTCCCAAAAACGTATCAAAGAGGCATTAACATCAAATGCTTCTGCTACCTCACCGATACCGTAATACATTTTTTTTGGCAAGTCTACATACATATACTTATTGTTTTTGTTGTGTAAAACTTCCGTCTTCTTCAAAAATGAGCTTGCTTTCTGGAAAATCCTCTTCGGTTAATTTTTGAATAGCTTTTAA
The DNA here is from genome assembly GCF_977115655.1 of Aquimarina sp. NCBI lineage: Bacteria > Pseudomonadati > Bacteroidota > Flavobacteriia > Flavobacteriales > Flavobacteriaceae > Aquimarina > Aquimarina sp. The sequence continues at coordinate 31,143 of NZ_CDSBKO010000017.1, read as the reverse complement.
AGCCCCTTTTTTTTCATCTATAAAAGGATATATTTCATCTATTTGTTTTGCAGAATGAAGTTTGCCTTTTATAAAGTTACCATCTGTATTTATTTCAATTTCTGCAATGGGAGCGTATCCTTTGATACCACCTAAGCTAAATCTGGAGTACGTACAAAAATTACCTAAACTGTAGGCTATGAACTTATCTTTGTATACCTCAAAAGCTCTCGAAACATGTGGCCCATGCCCTAAAATAATATCTGCCCCTGCATCAACCATAGTATGTGCAAAAAGATAGACATCCCCGCGGTCTTCTCCATAAAAGCGCTCTGTTTTTCTGGGAACATGTGTGTGTTCCAGACCTTCGGCCCCGCCATGAAAAGAAACAATCACAATATCTGCTTTTTGTTTAAGTTCGGTTACTATTTTTTTTGCATTGGTTAAGTTATGAATTTTTAGGCAATCTTTGTTGGGTGCAAAAGCACAAAATCCATAGGTGATTCCGTTTTTTTCAAAAATAGTAAAAGGTTTTTCAAATACCCCTGCGTAAGCAATATTATGTTTTTCCAGGGTTTTAGAAGTGTTTTTAATTCCTGTAGCACCAAAATCACCGATATGATTGTTAGCAATGCTCATTACATCAAATCCGGTCTCTTCCAAATACTTTCCAAAATACTCCGGAGACCTGAAAGAGTAACACTTAGACGGGTCAGAACAGTTTTTAGCATTTTGTCCTTCATCGGTTAATGTTCCTTCTAAGTTACCAAAAAGTATATCGGCTTGTGATAATATGGTATTGACATCATCAAAAGGCCCTTTGCCTTTTGGGGGCAAGTAACTTTTGTTGGGAAAATCGGTTCCCATCATGATATCGCCAACAGCCATAATTTTAATTAACTTTGGTTTTGCAAGTTTAAGTTGCGTATTTTGGACAATAATATACATAGAGTCCAATGCTTCTTTCGTATATTTTTGAGCTTGTATTGAAGAACAAAAACCAAAAATAAATACAATAATAAATAGTTTACGCATCAATAATTAGTCTAGAGTTTCATTAATTAAATTAGAAGCTTTAAGCATTTCATCAAATTCTTCAGAGGTTAAACTTCCATAATAAAAATTTCTAGGATTAATTTTTTCACCATCTTTAAAAATCTCATAATGTAAATGAGGAGCAACAGATCTTCCGGTACTTCCTACAAAACCAATAACATCTCCACGTTTTACTTTTTGTCCCACCTCTACATTATATTTACTTAAATGTGCATATAAGCTAACATAATTAAAGCCATGGTCAATACGTATATGTTTTCCGTACCCCGAAGAATTAGCATCGGCACGTTTTACAACCCCATTGCCAGACGCATAAACAGGGGTGCCTGTGGCAGCAGAGAAATCCATGCCATAGTGAAATTTTCTGGCTTTGGTAAAAGGATCACTTCTCCATCCATAACCAGATGCCATGCGTTTTAAATCAGAATTTTGGATTGGCTGAATCGCGGGTATAGTAGCTAATAATTCTTCCTTTTGTTCTGCCAGAGCTGCAATTTCATCCAAAGATTTAGATTGTACAACAATTTGTTTGGTAAGTTTATCTATACGCTGACTACTTTCTATAATCATATCAGAATTATCATAGCCTTCCAGGTTTTTGTATCTGTTTACACCTCCAAAGCCCGCATTACGAAGTTCTTCGGGGATAGGGTTGGCGCCAAAATAAAGACGATATATATTATCATCTCGTTCTGCTATCTCTTTTAAAATAGTTTCATCTCGTTTTAACCTTTTATTCATTAAATCGTATTGAAACTGCATGTTTTCAAGCTCTCTTCGATAAGCTTTTTCTTTTGGAGTTTCTAATTGAGGAATGTTGAGGTATATAACAAGAAGGATGAAACCAGCTAAAAATGCACCAATTACTCCTAGTGCAGCGATACCAAATTTCCTTCCTTTTTTTTGCTCTATTCTACGATAAGAAAGAGTCTCACTATCATAGTAATATTTAACCTTTGACATAATCTAAAATATGCTATTTTTGCAGGATATCAATCAATAAGTGATTGGTAAAAAACCCAGACATTGCAACAAATATAATAAATTGTGGCAAAGTCCAGAAAAAACTGACAAATATCAATTCAAAATCTTTTTGTAAAAATAGCGTAAATTAATGATTACTATTGTATTAAGGTTTTTGTGTTGAAAAATAGAAATAAATAGAATTAATGAAATCCCAAGAAATAAGAAATCAATTTTTAGAGTTTTTTAAATCCAAAAAACACGATATAGTGTCTTCTGCACCAATGGTAATAAAGGATGATCCAACTTTAATGTTTACTAATGCTGGGATGAACCAGTTTAAAGAGTTCTTTTTAGGCAATGGTACTCCAAAAAATAATAGGATAACAGATACACAAAAATGTTTGCGGGTAAGTGGTAAACACAATGATTTGGAAGAGGTTGGTATGGATACCTATCACCATACCATGTTTGAAATGCTGGGGAACTGGAGTTTTGGAGATTACTTTAAAAAGGAAGCTATACATTGGGCTTGGGAGTTGTTGACAGAAGTATATGGTGTAGATAAAGATATTTTATATGTTTCGGTTTTTGAAGGTGCAAAAGATGAAAACCTGGAAATGGATCAGGAAGCCTATGATCTTTGGAAAGCAATTGTGCCCGAAGACCGTATAATTATGGGTAATAAAAAAGATAATTTCTGGGAGATGGGCGATCAGGGACCGTGTGGGCCTTGTTCAGAGATTCATGTGGATTTGAGGTCTGAAGAAGAAAAAGCCAGAGTGCCCGGAAGGGATTTGGTAAACCAAGATAATCCCTTGGTAGTCGAGATATGGAATTTGGTTTTTATGCAGTTTAACCGAAAAGCAAATGGCTCTTTAGAGAAATTACCAGCACAGCATGTAGATACAGGTATGGGGTTTGAAAGATTATGTATGGTGTTACAAGGAGTAAAATCCAATTATGATACCGATGTATTTACTCCTTTAATCAGAGAAATTGAAACGATAACTAATTCTACATATAACAAAAACAGCTTGCCAACCAATACAGATGGTAAAGTAAGTGTAGCAATTAGGGTAATTGCAGATCACGTTAGAGCAGTATCGTTTTCTATTGCAGACGGGCAATTACCTAGTAATACAGGAGCAGGATATGTGATTCGTAGGATTTTGCGAAGGGCAATTAGATATGGGTTCACTTTTTTAGACACAAAAGAACCATTTATTTATAAATTGGTAGAAACATTAAGTAAGCAAATGAGTGTCGCTTTTCCAGAATTAAAAGCACAGAAAAATTTAATTACGAATGTAATTAAAGAAGAAGAACAATCTTTTTTAAGAACATTAGATCAAGGGCTCGTATTATTAGAAAATGTAATTAAAAATACGAAAGGCAATACAATCTCCGGAGAGAAAGCTTTTGAATTATACGATACTTTTGGTTTTCCTATTGATTTAACAGCATTAATTCTTAGTGAGCAAGGGTACGAATTAGATGAAGAGGGGTTTGAGACAGAACTGCAAAAGCAAAAAGATAGGTCAAGAGCAGCATCCCAAGTATCTGCAGGAGATTGGGAGGTGCTAAAAGAAGACTCTTCAGAAGGATTTATTGGATATGATAACCTTACTGCCGATGTTACAATTACAAGGTATCGTAAAGTAGATAGTAAAAAAGATGGAGAATTATATCAGTTAGTATTTGATAAAACACCATTTTATCCGGAAGGAGGAGGGCAAGTCGGGGATAAAGGATATTTAGAAGTACCAAATGGAGACGTAGTATATATTATAGACACCAAAAAAGAGAATAATTTAATTATTCACTTTACTAAAAATCTACCCAAACATATAGGAGGAACTTTAAAAGCAGTAGTAGATTCAAAACAGAGATCAAGATCTGCTTCTAATCATACAGCTACACATTTAATGCACCAGGCATTACGAACTATTCTGGGGACTCATGTAGAGCAAAAAGGGTCTATGGTGCATAGTGGTAGTCTTCGCTTTGATTTTTCTCATTTCGCAAAAGTTTCTGCAGAAGAGTTAAAAGAAGTAGAGGATTTTGTAAATGCCAGAGTACAAGAACAATTACCATTAGAAGAACAGCGGGATATCTCCTATGACCAAGCAGTTGCAGAAGGGGCTATAGCTTTGTTTGGAGAAAAATACGGAGATACAGTAAGAGCTATACGATTTGGAGAGTCTATGGAGCTTTGTGGGGGGACACATGTAGAAAACACAGGAAATATATGGCATTTTAAAATTATATCAGAAAGCGCTATTGCAGCTGGTATTCGCAGAATTGAAGCAATTACAGGGGATGCGGCTAAAGAATATTTTACAGCACAGTCTGAGGCATATAATAATGTAAAGTCTGTTTTAAAAAATGTTAATGATCCGGTAAAAGCGATTACATCGTTACAAGAGGAAAATAGTCATCTTAAAAAACAGATAGAAGCACTTCTTAAAGATAAAGCTAAAAATCTAAAAGGAGAGTTTAAATCAGAATTTCAAGAAATTAACGGGATTAACTTTTTAGCCAAAAAGGTAGATTTAGATGCTGCTGGGATTAAAGATGTATCCTTTGAAATAGGAGGCGAGTTAGATAATGTTTTTATTGTACTTGGAGCAGAACAAGATGAAAAAGCTTTATTATCATGTTATATTTCTAAAAATTTAGTAGAAGAAAAAGCATTGAATGCAGGACAAGTAGTTCGTGAGTTAGGTAAATATATTCAGGGAGGCGGAGGTGGACAACCATTTTTTGCTACCGCAGGAGGAAAAAACCCTAAAGGAATAGAAGAAGCATTAGAAAATGCAAAACAGTATTTGAAATAATCTTTAATAATTAAAAACTCTATCTTTTTTTATCTAAGAAAAGGAATGGATGGAGAGGGCTTATGAACCTACAAACCAAAATACCATTATATGCCAAAGAGCCTAAGGTAGATTATAACTCAGAAATCGTACTATTAGGTTCCTGTTTTGCAGAAAATATAGGAGAGAAATTTGAATATTTTAAATTTAAAAATGAGAATAATCCGTTTGGGATTTTATTTCATCCTAAGGCTATTGAAACTTTTTTGTGGATGGCTACCCAGGGAGATCAGTACACAGAAACCGATCTTTTTCAGATAAACGAACAATGGCATTGTTTTGATGCACACTCTTCTTTGAGTAGTTCAAATCAAGAAACAGCACTTTCAAACCTGAATAATGCATTGGTTGTTGCACAACAGAAAATTAGAACTGCAACACATATTTTTATAACCTTGGGGACTTCATGGGTGTATCGTTTAAAATCATTGGATATGATTGTGGCAAATTGCCATAAGATACCGCAAAACGAGTTTCAGAAAGAATTATTATCTATAGAAGATATTACACAATGCCTTCAAAATAGTGTTCACCTAATCCATAGTCTTAATCCATTGGCAGAAATTATTTTTACAGTTTCTCCTGTAAGACATACTAAAGATGGTTTTATAGAAAACAACAGAAGCAAATCTCATTTAATAGCATCCATACACCAGATCGTTAATGGGTATAAAAAATTAAGCTATTTTCCATCTTATGAAATTATGATGGATGAACTTAGGGATTATAGGTTTTACGATACAGATATGGTTCATCCCAGCAAGTTAGCTATAGAATATATTTGGGAGCGCTTTGTTAAAGTATGGGTTTCTGAAGACGCTATAAAAACAATGGATAGGGTTGAAGAGATAAAAAAAGGGATAGCACACAAACCTTTTAATCCAAAAAGCAAACAATATCAGCTTTTTTTAGAAAAAATAGAGTTTAAGAAGTATCAGATACAGCAAGAATATCCATTTATGGATTTTTAAATAGTATGCTCCAATCCTGTTTCTCAGTATTTTGTGGTTATTCTTTTTTCTTGAAGTTTTAGAATACTCAAATTTTGAAGCGGTAGAAAAATAGCCAAATAATTATACAATATAGGCTTTGTCTACGATTTTTAAACCACTGTTAATTAAATGTTTGATTTTTGGTCTTTTAGTTTTTAGATTTTCTAAATGGTTCAGGACTAGCGAGGCAAAGATTGAATTTTTGTCATAAACTAATTCATAAATCTCCAAAGGAAGCAACCAATCATCAGGGTGATCCTTCTCTAATATATCAAACGTTGCTTCTAATGAAAACTTTGTGTTTTTTCCTTCTCTGATGTTTTTAACAGATTGGTATAAAGAATGTAATTCTATTTCTTTTTCAGAGTATTTTCGTTTAACAGTCGTAGAAGAGGTGTTGTGGGTTACCAAATCAAATGAATTGTCATCTGCTGGTCCCGAAAAAGCAGAAACAATTTCTTTTCCAACAGCCAGGTCAAAAGTTCCCCATTCTGGTTTAAAAAGATATTCTTCTTTATATTTAATAGTACACTCACTAAACTGAATTAAGATTAATTCGCCTTTGACATTTCTCATACCGGTAATATTGTTTCCGGCTACAGTGATACCACTTTCAAACTCAAACTCTATATATTCACCATCATAAAAATTATACGCTTTAAGATCTCTTGGAGACATGTTTTCTATGGCAAGATTAATTCCTTTTAATTTGCCCAGAGGAGACCTGAAACCATTTGGGTGTGCACCAACTCCATGACCAATAAGTTCTTTTTCTCTATAAGATAAAGCAGTAGCCGCTTTGGTTTCAAAATAAATAACTTCGTTGTCCTCATTTTTTATCATTCGCGTAAAAATCCCGGATATCTGTAAGCCGGTGCTTAATTCAATAGTTCCCAGATTTTGAGATTCTATTAACTTGGCAAGCCCCCTGTGTCCTCCTTTTCTTAACGCCATAGAATCAGCAAACTCTTCTAATACCTGACATAAATATGCAAAATCCGGAGTTACAAAAAGTTGCGGTTGCGGTTTGGTAATATCAAAATCCTGAAAGGCAGCATTTGGCGAATAAGGAAGTTTTTTAACACTATCTGTCATGCACCATTCACTCTCTCCAATAGAGGATAAAAGTCCGGCACCATATATTTTTGGTTTTTCTACGGTTCCTATTAGCCCGTATTCTACTGTCCACCAATGCAAATTGCGTATCAAAGCCATTTCAGAAGGATTTTCCTTTTGATTTTGTAATTCTTCTATTTTTTTTTCGGCTTGCTCAATATCTTTTGGATCTGTATTATATGCTTCTTTTAATATAGATAAACTGCGTACAGCCTCATACATATCATAATCTCTTTTTGAAGAAATAGCCTTACATCCTATTTTTCCAAAACGGCGTAAATATTCAGCATAATCCGGATTAGCAATAATAGGAGCATGTCCAGCAGCCTCATGAATAATATCCGGGGCAGGAGTATATTCTATATTTTCAAGTTGCCTTATATCTGAGGCAATAACAAGAATATTGTATGCCTGAAACTCCATAAAAGCATTAGGAGGAATAAAACCATCTACAGCTACAGCAGCCCACCCTATTTCTTTTAATATTCTGTTCATTCCATACATACTTGGTATTTCATCTACAGAAATCCCTGTTTTGTTAAGCCCATTTAGATAAGAATGATGAGCAATTTTGCTTAGCGAAGCAATGTTTTTTCGCATAACATACCTCCATACAGCCTGATCTGCAGGGGTGTATTCTTCATAGTTTTGAGGTTTTATAAATTGCTTAAGATGAGGAGGTAACTTATCAATTAATGGATTAGATGTTATGTTTACAGACATGTTTTTAAAAAAAAAATTAAGGTCAAGGCAATTTAACTGGGAAATTAACAGTTTTATTTTGATATTGAAGTATCTTTAAAAGGTTAAATTTGTTTTATTAATTAAAAAATAAAGTATTTTGAGATTTAAGCTAATAATATTGGGGGTATTGTTTATGTTAGGTTTAGGAGTAAATGCTCAAATTACTAATGAAGGCTTGCCAGTTAGTTGGGGTATACAAAGTAAAAAAAGCATAACCCCTATGCTTATGAAAAGTTTTGATTTGAGAAAAATCAAAGCCGAAGATGCTAAAAATGATCTGGACACCTCTATGCCATGGAGGTTTGGATACGAACTTAAGGTAAATTATGGGTTAAAAAACTCTGGAGTTTGGGATGAATTTCCAAATGGGGACAGGATATGGCGTATAAATATCATTTCTGCGGGAGCCAAAACTTTAAATTTCATTTTTGATAGCTATAAAATTCCCAGGGGAGCAACTTTGTATATTTATAATAATGACAGAACAGATTTACTGGGAGCATATACCAATATTTTTAACAGATCAGATGAGATGTTAGGTACTTGGCTGATCGAAGGAGATAATGTTTGGATTGAATATTTTGAGCCAGTATCAGTTGCAGGTAAAGGCAGGTTAAATATATCCAAAGTAATACATGGGTACCGGTCTGTTACAGATTCTGAAATTAAAGCAAAAGGATTAGGGAGTTCTGAAAGTTGTAATCAAGATGTAGAATGTACTGTAGGAGGGACGTTTGACCCCTTAAAAGACAGGTTAAAGCATTCTGTGGCATTTATAGTAATGCAAGGTTTTGTTTGTACAGGAACATTGATAAATAACACAAAAAACGATAAAGCCCCTTATTTTTTAACAGCAAACCACTGTAATTCCGGAAGCGAATCTACATGGGCATTTCGTTTTAATTGGATTAGTCCGGATCCTTCTTGTGCAACAACAACTCCTAGCGCAGATTCTGTAGTTAATCAAACCACAAGCGGAGCAACTTTATTGGCATCTAACCCAGAATCTGATTTTAAATTATTAAACCTGGATGGAGGATTTGATCCATCCTGGGATTTAGAGTGGGCAGGTTGGGACAGAACTGGTAGTGTACCCAGATATGCAGTAGGTATTCATCATCCAAGTGGGGATATAATGAAGATATGCAGAGAAAATGATGAACTTGGTAAAGTAAAAACTTCTATACAAGGTATACCCGATCCGGTAAATTGCTGGCAGATTAATGATTGGGATTTGGGCGTTACAGAAGGAGGTTCCTCTGGCTCAGCACTTTTTGACTCAGAAGGAAGAATAATAGGACAGCTTTCTGGCGGAAGAGCTAAGTGTTCAGGTACTAATGATAATGGAATGCCGGATTATTATGGCAGATTTGATATATCCTGGGATTTTGGAAAAACAGATGATACCAGACTTTCTAACTGGTTGGATCCAATAAATTCAGATAAACAAACATTAGATATGCTTAATCCTCCTGCAGTTCCTGAAGGTGAAGAAGTATCTGTGTTTTTTAATACAGCAAAAGCAGTGGTAACGGTTTCTAATAATTCTTCAAATACCGTTTTGGATTATATGGTTTATGATATTTCCGGGCAGTTGGTAGATTCAGGAAAATTGTTTGGGGACAGACAAGATATCGATATGCAAAATAAATCTTCAGGAATGTATTTTGTGCATATTACAAATATACTTAATGGAGCGTCTTTCACAAAAAAGATAATTGTAAACCAAAAGTTTTAATCCCGTATTGCAGTTCTTGACTTCTCAATGATTTTCTGAAAACATGTTTTGTTTTCAGAAAAAGATGACACATAAGCTTATGTTAAGAATATTGATTTAGTACTCAATTTGAACATCAGGAGATAATATTCCTTTAAATAATTACCTTTCAATAACAAATAATCCTTTTTTAAAACCTTTGTTCCGATCTTAATAAGGTTCTCCAAAGAGTTTTTTCGATTACAGCATTTTTTTACAATACAATCCTGGTTAGAAATAAAGGCTAGGAGCATAAAATAGCATGAAAAATTAGATATTTCATAAGTTTAAAGTTTTTTGAAGAAGTAAATTAATGATAATCCGGGTTTTTAGAAGTAAAAACACCTATTATATAAGATTAAAATTTATTTTTGATTGCAAATCAAAGAATTTGTAAATGAAAATCGAAAGCAGAAAGCAAGAGATTGTTAGTGCAGCATCTGTTCTTTTTAAAGAAAAAGGATATAGCGCAGTAACTATGAGGGATCTGGCAAAGGCCATGGGGATTAAGGCAGCAAGTTTGTACAACCATATCCAGTCCAAACAAGAGATATTATCTACAATCATCATAGAACTCGCAGAAGAGTTTACTACAGGAATGAACAAAATTGTGACTTCCAAAGATAATGCAATTCAAAAATTAGAAAACATTATAGATTTGCATATAGATGTTACTTTGCGAAACGCAGACGGACTTGCCTCTCTTAATAATGATTGGATGCATCTGGAAGAAGATAATCTTCTGTATTTTGAAAAAATGAGGGAAGAGTATGAAGACAATTTTAGAGAAATTGTTAGAAATGGAGTTGATGCAGGTGAAATAAAACCTTTTAATATCGAAATTATAGTGTTCTCTACCCTGTCAACACTAAGAACATTATACCTGTGGTACCCAAAACAGAAGAATATTGATGCCAATATTTTAAAACACGATATGATATCTGTACTTCTTAAGGGAGTAGTATAATCAAGACTCTAATTATTAAGTTTTTAAAATTAACAAATAAATATTTGTATATAAAACTAACAATTGTTAGTTTTGTTTAACTATAACGATATAGTTAAATACGGTATGACTGATTTTTATCCCATTCGCGTTTCCGAATTAACCAAAGAAACTAAGGATTGTGTATCCATAACCTTTGATATACCAACAAACCTTAGAGATACGTTTTTGTATAAACAAGGACAGTATCTTACTCTTAAAAAAAATATTGACGGCAAAGAGGTGAGACGTTCCTATTCTTTGTGTTCAAGTCCTGTAGAGGATAAATGGCAAGTTGCTATAAAAAGAATTGACCAGGGAATATTTTCTAACTATGCAAACAACCAACTAAAAGAAGGGGATGTTATTGAAATAATGCCGCCAAACGGAAAGTTTTTTGTAGAAGTAGATTCTTCAAAAGCTAAAAACTATATAGTTTTTGCAGCAGGAAGTGGTATAACCCCTGTGTTATCCATACTAAAAACACATTTGGCAAAAGAGCCAAATAGTACTTTTCAATTATTTTATTTGAACCGAAACGCTAAATCAATTATCTTTAAAGAAGAGATTGAAGCACTTAGAAATAAGTATTTTGGGAGAGTAGAGATCTTTTATTTTTTAACAAAAGAGCAAAGGGATATTCCTTTGTTAAATGGTCGTTTTACGGTAGAAAAAATAAAAGAGCTTACACAAAATATAATTAATGTTTCTAATGTAGACGAATGTTTTGTATGTGGTCCGGAAGAAATGATATTTCTAATACGGGATGAATTGATTAAAGCAGGGTTGTCTAAAGATAAAATTCATTACGAACTTTTCTTTTCAGGAGCTTCAGAAGAAGATAAGAAAAAAGCAGCAAAAGTAGTAGCTCATAAATTTGAAGGAACCCAAGTTACCATTATAGATGGAGGAAAAGAATTCCACTTTATGATGGATGACGATAATGATAATATCTTGGACGGCGCTTTGGCCTCTGGAGCAGATCTTCCTTTTGCTTGCAAAGGAGGAGTGTGCAGTACTTGTAAATGCAGAGTCATTGAAGGGGCTGTAGAAATGAAAATAAACTATGCATTAGAAGAGGATGAAGTAGCAAAAGGTCTGGTGTTATCCTGTCAGGCAGTACCTGTTACAGAAAAAGTAGTAGTGGATTTTGATGTATAAAACATAACGTTATGAGCGAAAAAGAAATAAAAAATCAAGGAGAAGGGCAAAGTATAAGTCTGGAAGAAATTTTTGACCAAAAAATTGCTCAGGATGAAAAGATTGAACCCAAAGACTGGATGCCAGAAAAATATCGACAAACACATATTCGACAAATTTCTCAGCATGCACATTCTGAAATTGTAGGGATGCTACCCGAAGGTAACTGGATTACCCGTGCGCCCTCGTTACGGCGTAAAGTAGCTTTATTAGCAAAAGTACAGGACGAAGCAGGCCATGGATTATACTTATATAGCGCTTGTGAAACTTTAGGGGTTTCGAGAGATGAGTTGTATGAACAACTGCATACAGGTAAAGCAAAATACTCTAGTATTTTTAATTACCCAACCATTACATGGGCAGATATGGGAGCGATAGGTTGGCTGGTAGATGGTGCAGCAATTATAAATCAAGTACCTTTATGTAGTACATCGTATGGTCCTTATGCAAGAGCAATGATTCGTGTTTGTAAAGAAGAAAGCTTTCACCAACGTCAGGGTTATGAAATCATGATTACATTGGCAAACGGTACACCAGAGCAAAAAGAAATGGCACAAGACGCATTAAACAGATGGTGGTGGCCATCCTTAATGATGTTAGGTCCAACAGATGCAGAATCTGTGCATACTGCCCAATCCATGAAATGGAAACTAAAAAGAAAAACAAATGACGAATTACGTCAGCAGTTTATCGATCAAACCGTTCCTCAGGCAGAATTAATAGGACTTACTATACCAGATCCGGATTTAAAATGGAATGAAGAAAAAGGATGCTATGATTTTGGAGAAATAGATTGGGACGAGTTTTGGCAAGTAGTAAAAGGTCATGGCCCTTGTAATAAAGAAAGATTATCTGCAAGAGTGAATGCCTGGCAAGAAGGAGAATGGGTAAGGGATGCAGCCATGGCGTATGCCAAAAAACAAGAAAATAAAAAGTTAAAGAAAGCAATATAAATAAAACTCCTTGCTACTCCCTTCTCATATCAAATCAAGAGGCGGGCTGGAAGTAAGGGCTCATGATTATGAAAAATAACTGGCCACTTTGGGAAGTGTTTGTAAGAAGTAAAAATGGTTTAGAACATCGTCATTTTGGAAGCCTTCATGCTGCAGATGCAGAAATGGCTTTAGAAAATGCAAGAGATGTATACACTCGCAGAAACGAAGGCGTAAGCATTTGGGTCGTAGAATCCAAAAATATTACTGCATCTAATCCAGAACATAACGGAGAACTGTTCGAACCAGCAAACGATAAAGTATACCGACATCCTACATTTTATGATTTGCCAGAGGAGGTAAAACACATGTAATTCTTGTATCTACAAGAATTACATTTTCCGTGAATACGGAAAACTTATTATTATTGAAATAAAAGTTCTCTAAATAAGATACCCGTTTTTACGGGCAGTATTATGAAAAACGAAAATAAAATACAATACATCTACGGTATCGCAGATAATGCCCTGATTTTAGGGCAGCGTTTATCAGAATTATGTGGTCATGGGCCAAATCTGGAAACCGATATAGCATTAACCAATATGGCATTAGATTTATTGGGGCAGACCCGAAGCTATTATCAATATGTAGCAGAACTATCCGGAGAAGATAAAACCGAAGATGATATTGCTTTTCTAAGAACAGAAAGACAATATAAAAATGTACTTCTTGTAGAACAGCCTAATAAACACTTTGGATACGTCATTACAAGACAATTCTTTTTTGACGTTTTTCACTTGCTATTGTTAGAAAAATTACAAAATAGCCAAGATGAAACATTGGCAGCAATTGCAAAAAAAGCAATTAAAGAAGTAAGTTATCATCAAAGATTCTCTTCAGATTGGATAAAAAGATTGGGAGATGGCACCAAAGAGAGTCATCAAAAAGTTCAGGAAGCTGTAGATGATTTATGGACGTTTACCAACGAGCTATTTCTAATGACAGAATCAGATCAATTAGCGTTGGACTATAAAATAGGTGTAGATACTACAGAGCTTAAAGAAAAATACTATCAAAAAGTAACAGAAATATTAGAAGAAGCAACGCTTAAATTACCAGAAACAAAATGGTTTCAGAAAGGTGGAAAACAAGGAGTTCATAGTGAGCACATGGGGTATTTGCTTTCAGACCTGCAATACATGCAGCGCACCTATCCTAATATGAAATGGTAGAATAATATAATCTTTCATTCCAGCGCAGGCTGGAATCTATGCACTTAAAAAATGCCAATAAAACTTGAACAACATATAGATCCAACTCTAATCCCTATTCTGGAAGAAATTAGCGATCCGGAAATACCGGTATTATCTATAATGGATATGGGAGTTGTTTGTTCGGCTATCTTAGAAGATAACATAGCAAAAATTACCATAACCCCTACCTATAGTGGATGTCCAGCAATGGATGTGATAGGAGAGGATATTACCAAAGCTTTTGCAAAAGAAAACATAGAAGCCAAAGTATCCTTGGTTTTATCACCAGCCTGGACAACCGATTGGATTACACCAAGAGGCAGAAAAGCTTTAGAAGAATACGGAATTGCTGCACCTTTAAATGAAGAAGCAGATAAAGAAGCGTTGCTCGGAGGTAAAAAAATAGTAAAATGCCCCCAATGTGGGTCTACTAATACGAAAATGATAAGTCAGTTTGGTTCAACAGCCTGCAAAGCTCTGTTTCAATGTAATGACTGTTTAGAGCCTTTTGATTATTTTAAATGTCTTAAATAAGTTTGCAGAGAGTAACAATAAAGAAATCATTAGAAATAACAAACAATATTCAATTCAAAATAGAAAACTAAATATGCCTTCCATCGAATTGCAAATTGAAAATGGCGTTGCCAAAATAACATTCAATAGACCAGAGACTTTTAATAGTTTTAATAGAGAAATGGCATTATTGCTGCAAAAAACGCTAGATGAATGCTCTGTTAATTCAGAGGTAAGAGCCATTATACTTACCGGTAACGGAAAAGCATTTTGTGCAGGTCAGGATCTTAAAGAAGTGACCTCGCCAGAATTAAACCCGGGGTTTAGAAAAATATTAGAAGAACATTATAATCCGATAATAGAAAGAATAAGAGCTATCGAAAAACCAATTATTGCAGCAGTAAACGGGGTAGCAGCAGGAGCAGGCGCTAATATAGCTTTAGCTTGTGATATTGTAGTAGCATCAGAAACAGCAAGTTTTATACAAGCATTTAGTAAAATAGGATTGATTCCGGATAGTGCAGGAACCTTTTTTTTACCAAGGCTTATCGGTTTTCAAAAAGCATCCGCCTTAATGATGCTGGGAGATAAAGTAAGTGCAAAAGATGCAGAACAATTAGGAATGTTATATAAAGTATTTTCTGTAGAAACTTTTCATGAAGAAGTAAATGCTTTAGGAATACAATTAGCACAAATGCCTACCAAAGCATTAGGATTGACCAAAAGATTATTAAATCAATCCTTAACTCATAATTTAAAAGAACAATTGGCAATGGAGTCTGATTTACAGATTGAAGCTGCCGAAAGTGAAGATTATGCCGAAGGAGTAAACGCATTTATCGAAAAAAGAAAACCAGTATTTAAAGGAAAGTAATTAGGAATAATCAATAATGAATAAAAGAATATCGAATACTAAAGTTTTAAATATGAAAAAGAATATAACATTGAAGCTGTTACACTAATGCTGTCACACTGAGCTTGTCGAAGTGTTGTTGAAGCCTTGTCGAAGTGTTGTTGAAGCCTTGTCGAAATGTGTCACACTGAGCTTGTCGAAATGTGTCACACTGAGCTTGTCGAAGTGCAATTAAATAAAAAGCTGAAAAATAATAAATGAAAAAAATAAGGAATGCTTATCTAATTACTGAAAATAAATGCTTCAGTATTCAATATTTAACATTCAGTATTCAAAATTAATTATGATTGTAGGAATAATAGGATCAGGAACAATGGGTAGTGGTATTGCCCAGGTAGCAGCTACTTCTGGATGCAGAGTAAAAGTATTTGATACCAAACAGGAAGCACTCGATAAAAGTAAACAAGCTTTAGAAAAAGTTCTTTCTCGTTTAATCGAAAAAGGAAGAATAGATCAAAACGAAAAAGCTCGTATCCAGGATAACATTTCGTATGTAAGCTCTTTAAAAGATCTTAAAGATGCAGATCTTACTATTGAAGCTATTATAGAAAATCTGGATATTAAGAAAAAAGTATTTTCAGAATTAGAAACGTATGTTTCTAAAGATACAATTATAGCATCCAATACCTCGTCCTTATCCATAGCATCTATAGCATCCTCTCTGCAAAAACCAGAAAGATGCATAGGTATTCATTTTTTTAACCCCGCTCCGTTAATGAAGTTGGTAGAAGTGATTCCGGCAGTGCAAACATCCCCTCAGGTTACCGATAAAGTAACAACTATCATTAAAGACTGGAAAAAAGTAGTAGCACTGGCAAAGGATACCCCGGGATTTATAGTAAACCGCGTAGCAAGACCTTTTTATGGAGAATCATTACGTATTTACGAAGAAGGATTAGCAGATATAACCACGATAGACAAGAGTTTAAAAACTTTAGGAGGGTTTAGAATGGGACCTTTTGAGCTAATGGACTTTATAGGTAATGATATTAATTATACCGTAACCGAAACCGTTTTTGAAGCATTTTATTACGATCCAAGATACAAACCTTCCTTTACACAAAAAAGGTTGTCAGAGGCAGGATATTTGGGAAGAAAATCAGGGAAAGGGTATTATGAATATGATAAAAACGGAACTGTTGTTTCTAACAAAACCGATACAGAGGCAACTAATGATCCGGTACAGGCACAATATATTTTTGACCGGGTGTTAGTGATGCTAATTAATGAAGCAGCAGACGCATTGTTCTGGAAAATAGCCTCGGCAGAAGATATAGATAATGCAATGACCAAAGGGGTGAACTATCCAAAAGGATTATTAAGCTGGGCAGACGAAAAAGGGATAGATTGGTGTGTAAATACCTTAGATGATTTGTATAATGAATATCACGAAGATCGATACAGATGTAGTCCGCTATTAAGAAAAATGGCTAGAGAGAAAAGAAGTTTTTTTAGTAAGTGAGTATTATTAGAGTAGATGAGTAAAATATACACACAGACTCTGTAACTAATAGTAATATAATGAAAAGTAAATACCATTTTAAATTTGAAGATTTGATGATTTACAACAAGGCAATTGACTTTGGCGAATCCGTAAATAATCAAATAAAAACTTTTCCAAAAGAAGAAATGTACAGGCTTGCCCCTCAATTTATAAGAGCAGCAGATTCATTAGCACTAAATATAGCAGAAGGATCTGCAGGTTCTGAAGAGCAGTTTAATCAATATTTAGAAAGAGCATGGCATAGTGCTCACGAATGTATAGTTTGTAGTACAAAAGCAAAAATAAGAGGATTTATAAGTCAAGAACAAGATGAACAAAATAGAGAAGATATTACAGAATTATCCAAAATGATAACCTCTTTCAAAAGACATTTAAAATCAAAAGTAAACAAAGGGTAGGATAATATAGGGAAGGAAATGACTCGATAACTCAACAATTAATAAATTCAAATACTCAAACACTAATATGACTCAAAAACCTATAATCTCCAATCGTATACCAGAACGAATGCTTAGTCAGGATCCGTTTAGCCAATGGTTAGGTATTGAAATTATTGAAGTCGAAAAAGGAAGATGCAAAGTAGGTATGACCGTTAGAAAAGAAATGTTGAATAGTATGAGTAAAGCCCACGGAGGAATATCGTATAGCCTTGCCGATACAGCCTTTGGTTTTTCTGCCAATACGCACGGTAAATATGCTGTATCTATAGAAACCTCTATAAATCATATAGAAGCCTTAGAAGAAGGGGATTATATTACTGCAGAAGCAGTAACCGATATTGTTAAAACAAGAGTAGGATTTAATATAGTAGAGGTAAAAAGAGGAGAGGATATTGTAGCACTCTTTAAAGGAGTAGTATACAGAACCAGCAAAGACTGGGAAGAATAGAATCTGAAAAATGATAAATATAAAACGCAAAATGTAAAAGTGAAAAGTTTGTCATTCTAAGATGTCACACTGAGCTTGTCGAAGTGTAAGATAGAATCCATTATTAAAACTAAGAAGAATATAAAACCAAAAAATGTAAAATTATAAATTATTAAAGAAGTTGCTAATAACTTCGAACTTTTACATTTAAAATTTAATAATAATATAGCATTGTAAAATAAAATAGGCATAAATAGTTTACACTTTTAACTTTATCATTTTACATTTAAAATTTAATATTTTGAAAGACGCATATATAATAGATGGGATACGTACCCCGATAGGAAGTTACAAAGGAACATTGTCAGCGGTTAGAACCGATGATTTAGGAGCTTTAGTAATAGAGAAATTAGTAGAAAAAAATCCAAACATCCCAAAAGAGGCCTATGACGATGTTATTATGGGGTGTGCAAATCAAGCAGGCGAAGACAACCGTAATGTAGCCAGAATGTCTGCATTACTGGCAGGTTTACCTTTTACTGTTCCTGGCGAAACTGTAAACCGCTTATGTAGTTCTGGGCTATCGGCAATAATCCATGCCAATAGAGCCATCAAAGCAGGAGACGGAGATTTGTTTATTTCTGGTGGAGTAGAAAATATGACACGTGGGCCGTATGTAGTTGCAAAACCATCCTCCGCCTTTGGTAACGATTCTAAAATGTATGATTCTAGTTTTGGATGGCGATTCGTAAACCAAAAAATGCACGATCTGTATGGTACCGATGGTATGGGGAATACCGCCGAGAATCTGGTAGAAAAATACAACATATCCAGAGAAGATCAAGATGCCTTTGCCTATTGGAGTCAGAGCAAAGCAGCAGCAGCTCAAAAATCAGGAAGATTGGCAAAAGAAATAACAACAGTCGAAATTCCGCAATACAAAAAAGATCCCATTCTATTTTCTAACGACGAGTTTATAAAATCCAATACGACTATAGAAATATTAGGAAAATTACGTCCCGCCTTTAAAAAAGACGGTAGTGTAACCGCAGGAAACTCCTCTGGATTAAACGATGGAGCAGCAGCAACCATAATAGCATCAGAAGATGCAGTTAAAAAATATAATCTAACGCCATTAGCCAGAATCGTAAGCTCTGCTGTAGTAGGAGTAGAGCCCAGAATTATGGGTATTGGACCCGTTCAGGCATCTAATAAAGCATTAGAAAAAGCAGGGATTACCATGGCAGATATTGATGTGATCGAGCTTAACGAAGCTTTTGCATCCCAAGCCCTGGCATGTATAAGAGAATGGGGATTAGAAGATAATGATTCAAGGATCAATCCTAACGGAGGATCTATTGCAATAGGACACCCACTGGGAGTAACAGGAGCAAGAATAGCATACTCTGCCGCTTTAGAACTAAAAGAACAAAATAAACGCTACGCCCTGATTACTATGTGCGTAGGAGTAGGACAAGGATATGCTTGTGTAATAGAAAATGTAAATAGGAACTAAGTAATCGATTATGTTTTGTCACGCAGAATTGTCATACTGAGCCTGTCGAAGTGCTGTCGAAGTGCTGTCGAAGTATTGCCGAAGCGTAGGCTGTAATCTATAATTGGTGCAAAATAGAATATAAAACCGAAAAATATTAAATATTAAATTTTAAATGTAAAATGATAAAGTCAAAAAGTGTATAGATACATTTCGTTGACGCTTGGATTTGGATAAGGTCAGAAGATCTTTGGATGCACTTGGTGAGTGTTTGGATAAGGTCAGAAGGTCTTTGGATGCACTTGGTCGGTGTTTGGATAAGGTCAGAAGGTCTTTGGATGTACTTGGTGAGTGTTTGGATAAGATCAGAAGGTCTTTGGATGCACTTAGTAAGTGTTTGGATAAGGTCGGAAGGTCTTTGGATGCACTTCGTCGATGTCAAGATGAGGTCGGATGGTGTCCAGATGCACTTCGTCGATGTCAAGATAAGGTTAGAAGATGTCGAGATGAGGTTTAGAATAGTAAAAGAAATAAGTTTGTCATTCCAGCTTACGCTGGAATCCATAACCGAAACTAATTGGATGCGTAAACAGTATAAACTTTGGTTGGAGAATATACTATAAAAGAATAAAATTTCCCTTTGGGAACTAAAGATCTAGAGTATGAAAAAACTAGAAAGCTACATAAACGGAAAATGGGCTTCAGGCTCCGGAGACGGAATCTTAATGCATGATGCCGTTACCGGAGAGATTATCGCAGAGTCTACTACACAAGGATTAGATATTCCAGAGGTATTACAATATGGTAGAACCAAAGGAGGAGAGATTCTTCGTAAAATGACATTTCAGGAACGTGGTAATATGCTTAAAAAATTAGCATTATACCTTACCAAACGCAAAGAGGACTTTTATGAACTAAGTTACCGTACCGGGGCAACCCGAATAGATAGTTGGATAGATATCGAAGGAGGATTTGGAAATCTTTTTGCCAACGCATCCTTACGTAAACTATTTCCAAACCAGCCTTATCATGTAGAAGGGGATCCAATAGACCTTTCTAAAGGAGGAAGATTTATGGCACACCACATTTTAGTACCTAAAAGAGGGGTAGCCGTACATATTAATGCTTTTAACTTTCCTATATGGGGAATGTTAGAAAAATGTGCAGTTAATTGGATGGCAGGAATGCCAGCAGTAGTATTGCCAGCACCACAAACAGCCTACTTAACTGAAGCTGTAGTACGCGTGATTGTAGATTCTGGTATACTGCCAGAAGGAGCATTACAACTACTTAGCGGGATGACCAAAACGATTTTAGACACCGTACAATCTCAGGATGTAGTTACCTTTACCGGGTCTGCACACACAGGAAGAATGCTAAAAGCACATCCAAGATTGATAGAAGAATCCGTGCCTTTTACGATGGAAGCAGACTCATTAAACGCTTCGATACTTGGTAAAGATGCAGTACCGGGAACTCCCGAGTTTGATCTGTTTATTAAAGAAGTAAGAAATGAAATGACCGTTAAATCTGGTCAAAAATGTACCGCAATCCGTAGGATTATAGTCCCTTCTAATTGTATCGAAGATGTACAGATCGCATTAGCACAACAACTCGATAAAGTTACCATTGGAGACCCAAGATTAAAAGAAGTACGAATGGGATCTCTGGCAAGTAAACAACAAGTAGAAAGTTTTAGAAATAACGTATCCGAAATAGCAAAAACAGCACAAATAGTATACGGTAGCTTAGATAAAATTGAAACTATTGGAGCAGATGCACAAAAAGGAGCATTTGTAAGTCCAATACTACTTAGAGAAGACCAACCATTTAAGAATAATGGAGTTCATGAAATAGAAGCATTTGGGCCAGTATCTACTCTAATACCTTATGATACTATTGAAGATGCAATTACTTTATCCCAAATGGGCAAAGGATCTTTGGTATCTTCAATTTTTACGTATGACGATGCCATAGCAAAAGAATATGTAGTAGGAGCAGCAACACATCATGGTCGTATATTGGTTGGTAATCGCGAAAATGCCAAACAAAGTACAGGACATGGTTCTCCATTACCATTACTTACCCATGGCGGTCCGGGACGTGCCGGTGGTGGCGAAGAAATGGGAGGAATACGTGGTATAAAACACTATATGCAACGATGTGCAATACAAGGAACTCCAACCACATTAACAGAGATTACTGGTATTTATCAGGCAAACTCGGCATATAAAGAAACAGAAAAACATCCGTTTGCGTACCATTGGGAAGATATCCAACCGGGAATGTCCCTTAAAACACATAACCGTACTATAACCGATACCGATATTATTGGTTTTGCAAACCTTACCTGGGATCACTTTTATGCACATACCGATATAACATCGCTAGAAGGAAGCATTTTTGAAAAACGTACTGCCCACGGATATTTTATTCTTGCAGCAGCAGCAGGATTATTTGTATATCCAAACAAAGGTCCCGTAGCAGCAAATTATGGATTAGAAGAATGTAGGTTTTTAAGACCAATCTATCATAACGATACCGTATATGTACGTTTAACCTGTAAGCAAAAAGTAGATCGGGACGTTGCAAGTGCAGAGCATCCCAGCGGAATCGTAAAATGGTTTGTAGAAGTTTTTGATACCGAAGATGAATTAGTTGCTGTTGCCACTATCTTAACAATGGTACAAAAAAAGCAAACTACCTTAGTAGAAATGACCGAAGCAAAAATTGAAGAATGTTTGCATAAACTTACAGCAGATACAAAACCTAAATGGGGAATCATGACACCACAACACATGATCGAACATTTAGAGTATACCTATAAAATAGCCTCGGGAGAAATACAGGATTTTGAAATTGCAACCCCAGAAAAGATTCTTGATAAAGTACATAACAGTTTGTATAACTATGAACCTTTTCCTAAAAATACAGAGTTTCCGTTACTTAAAAAAGGAGTGGTAGAAGACCTGAATCATACCGATCTGGCAACTGCAATTATAAAGTTGAAAGAAGCAAGAGAAGTATATAAAACTTATTTTAAAGAAAATCCGGAAGCAAAATTAAAAAACATTGTTTTTGGAGAACTAAATAAATACGAATGGTATTTATTAGAAAGAAAACATTTAAACCATCATTTCGATCAATTTAATCTATTAGATTAAATAGGATAGAAACCTCAAAGGTTTTCGAAACCTTTGAGGTTTTAGAAAAAAATAAAGTTTTTAAAGAAAGATTACTTTAGACTTTTAGATTTAATATTTTTAATAGGATATTTAAAACAATGTAGAACCGTAAAATGATAAATGATAAAGTTGAAATATAGATACTTTGGACTTTTGGATTTTACATTTAAAATTTGATATTTATTTTGACACAACCATACGTAACCTTAGAAATAGAGAATCAGGTAGGAACCATAGAGTTTTTTCACCCTGCACATAACTCATTACCGGGAGATATTCTGGCAAAACTAGCGCAAACTATTACCGATGCAGGAGCTAATGACGATATTAAAGTAATTGTATTAAAAAGTGGAAAAGACAGAACATTTTGCGCAGGGGCAAGTTTTAAAGAACTAATTACTATTAATGATGCCGAAACCGGAAAAGTGTTTTTCTCAGGATTTGCCAATGTGATCAATGCCATGCGCAAATGTCCCAAATTTATTATCGGGCGGGTACAAGGAAAAACTGTTGGGGGTGGAGTAGGATTAGCCTCTGCAACCGATTACTGTATGGCAACCAAATACGCAGCAATAAAACTAAGTGAACTTAATGTTGGGATAGGACCATTTGTAGTAGGTCCGGCGGTAGAACGTAAAATTGGGTTATCTGCAATGACCCAGATAGCAATAGACGCAAATTCGTTTTATGAAGCAGAATGGGCAAGAGATAAAGGATTATTTACTAAAATTTTTGAAGATATAGAAACGCTGGATGCTGAGGTAAAAGCTTTTGCAGAAAATCTATGTACCTATAATCCTGAAGCAATGAAGGATATGAAAAAAGCATTTTGGACAGGAACAGAAGATTGGGATACCCTTTTGGCAGAAAGAGCAGTAATTAGCGGAAGATTGGTGCTAAGTGATTTTACAAAAGAAAAATTAAAAGGGTTTAAGTAATTTTTTTTTTTGCGTGCCATCCTGAGCTGTCACACTGAGCTGTCACACTGAGCCTGTCGAAGTGCTGTCGAAGTGTTGCAGAAGTGTTGCAGAAGTGTTGCAGAAGTGTTGCAGAAGTGTTTCCGAAGCGATATCGAAGAAGGATAACAGAAACCTCAAAGGTTTTGGAAACCTTTGAGGTTTTAGAAAAGGAAAGAAAAGAAAATGTCATTCTGAGTTGTCACACTGAGCCTGTCGAAGTGCTGTCGAAGTGTAAGCAGGAAATAAAATATAAAACCGAAAAATGTAAAATGATAAAGTTACAAGTTGGATCGTTGATTACTTTAGACTTTTAAATTTTACATTTATAATTTGATATTTAATAATGATTTACAGTTTTAAAGGATATATACCCGTAGTACACCAAAGTAGTTTTGTGCATCCACTAGCGGCAGTTACGGGTAATGTGATTATTGGCAAAAACTGTTATATCGGTCCTGGAGCCGCAATACGAGGAGACTGGGGCGAAATTATTTTGGAAGACGGAGTTAATGTACAAGAAAACTGTACTGTGCACATGTTTCCCGGTAAATCTATAGTACTTAAAGAAAGCGCACATGTAGGACACGGAGCAGTAATTCATGGTGCTAATTTAGGGCGCAATTGCCTGATTGGGATGAATACAGTAATTATGGATGATGCCGAGATTGGAGACGAATGTATAGTAGGGGCAATGTCCTTTGTAAAAGCCAATACAGTATTTCCAAAACGAAGTTTGATCGTGGGCAATCCGGCAAAGGTAATAAAAGAGGTAAGTGATGACATGATAGCTTGGAAAACAAAAGGTACACAGCTGTATCAACAATTACCGGCAGATTGTTTTGAATCACTTAAAGAAGTAGAACCACTAAGAGAGGTACCAAAAGACAGAGCAACACAAGAAGCATTTTATAAAACGCTGGAAGAATTTAAACAAAAATAGAAAAGAAAAGACCTTCAAGGTTTTAAAAAAACTTGAAGGTCTTTTTAAAAAAACTAACAAACATTAGTTAACCAAAATGTCGAAAGTAGAATTAAAAATGCCCAAAATGGGCGAAAGTATATCCGAAGCTACCATTCTTAATTGGTTAAAGAATGTAGGGGATACCGTAGAAGAAGATGAAACGATTTTGGAAGTAGCTACCGATAAAGTAGATTCTGAAGTTCCTGCTCCTTGTAGCGGAGTAATTACAGAAATACGTTGTCAAGCTAATGAAGTAGTTAAAATCGGACGGGTAATTGCCATAATCGATGCAGATACAGAATCTGCAGTGCCAGGTAAAAAACCAGAAGAAACAAAAACTGTAGAAAAACCAAAAAGCGCACCAGAAATACCAGTTCGGGAAGAGTCGGGAACTTCAGGCTTCAGGCTTCAGACCTCTGACTTAAACGATGGATTCTTGTCTCCTTTGGTAATTAGTATTGCTAAAAAAGAAAATGTAACTATCGAAGAGTTGCAAAATATTGCAGGTACAGGAACAGAAGGGCGTATTCGTAAAAGCGATCTGATACAGTACCTAAAAAATAGAAAATACCCTTTACCAAGCAGGCCACAATCTCAGGCACAAACACCAAAGTCAACCTATAAAGCACCTCCAATATCTTTTGTAGAAGGAAAAGACCGCATTGTAGAAATGGATCGTATGCGGACTATGATTGCAGACCACATGGTGTATTCTAAACATACCTCACCCCATGTAACCAGTTATATTGAAGTAGATGTAACCAATATGGTAAATTGGAGAAACAAGGTAAAGACATCATTTCAAGAAAAACACGGAGAAAAATTAACGTTCACACCAATTTTTGTTGAGGCGGTAGCAAAAGCTATTCAACAATACCCGATGATTAATGTATCTGTCGATGGTAAAAAAATTGTGGTACACAAAGATATTAATGTAGGTATGGCTACGGCATTGCCTAGCGGTAATTTAATTGTTCCGGTAGTTAGAAATGCAGATGAAAAGAATTTGTTTGGATTAGCAAAAAATGTAAATCATTTAGCAAATAGTGCAAGAAACAATGCATTAAAACCAGACGAAATAGGAGGTAGCACTTTTACCATCTCTAATGTAGGAACTTTTGGCAGTTTAATGGGTACACCCATTATCAATCAACCCGAAGTAGCAATTTTGGCATTGGGTATTATCAAAAAAAGACCAGAGGTAATTACAACAGATAAGGGAGACGAAATAGCAATTAGAAGTATGATGTACCTGTCCCTGTCTTTTGATCACAGAGTAGTAGATGGATTTTTAGGAGGATCGTTTTTACGTAAAGTAGGTGATGAATTGGAATGTTTTGATATAAACAGAGAAATATAATATAACAATAAATGCGCAAGGGATAGAAGCGACATCCTTTTTTTATAAAGTACCCTGAGGCTCTCGAAGGGTACTTTATAAAAAAAGATATAGCAGATAGCCCGACCCGATAGGGATGCGCCCAAAACAATAATAATGGAGCAAAAAATCAAAATTACAAAAACCTCAAATTCAAAATTAAAGGATATCAATTTTGATAATATACCTTTAGGAAAAACTTTTACAGATCACATGTTTATCTGTGATTACAAAGATGGGGCATGGCAAAATCCTCGTATAGAACCTTTAGAGTTAATACCAACACATCCTGCAGCAATGGCTTTGCATTATGGACAAGCTATTTTTGAAGGTATGAAAGCTACAGTAGGTACTAATAACACTCCATTATTATTTAGACCAGAAGAGAATGCAAAACGTTTAAATCATAGTGCTGCCAGAATGGGAATGCCGGCAGTGCCAGAAGAACTTTTTGTAGAAGCGGTAAAACAAATAGTAAGTGTAGAGCAAGGATGGATCCCTCCGCAAGAAGGGAGCGCATTATATTTACGTCCGTTTATGTATGCCGATGAGCCTTTTATTGGGATGCGTGCAGCAACTAGCTATAAATTTATAGTAATCTGTTCTCCCGCAGGGCCGTTTTTCACCAAAAAGATCCGGTTATATGCTGAAACCAAATATATAAGAGCCGCAGATGGAGGAACAGGCGAAGCAAAAGCAGCAGGTAATTATGCTGCAGCAATCTTGCCAACAGAAAAAGCAAAAGCCAAAGGATACGATCAGGTATTGTGGCTAGATGCTAATGAGCATAAATATATTCAGGAAGTAGGAACGATGAATATCTTTTTTAAGATAGGGGATAAATTTATTACGCCAAGTACCAATGGATCTATATTAAAAGGAATTACAAGGGATAGTGTGATTACCTTATTAAAAGATAAAGGTTTTGAAGTAGAAGAGCGCCCAATCACGATCGATGAGATTATAGGGTACTCTAAAGAAGGAAAGCTGGAAGAAGCTTTTGGAACAGGAACAGCGGTTGCTATTGCTATGGTAGAAGCCATAGGCTATAATGATGAAATTGTTGTTTTGCCGGATACAAACCCTGTAAGTCAGGATATAAAAAACACGTTAGACGAGATTAAAGTACAGAAAAGAGAAGATACACATGGCTGGATTATACCGGTTACTGTGGGAGAAAAGGTAAAGTAAAAGCAATCAAAGTTTATTAGTGCAATTCTAGTGCAAACTAGAATCATACATCAAAAATTGAATAAAATGTTAGCGGAAAAAACAATAGCAAAAGAAGTATTACAAAAAGCATTTAAAACACTTTGTACTGCCAAAGCAATGACAGAGTTGTATGAAGAAAACTTTAAAGTAGTTTCTAAATATGTACATGCTACCTCCAGGGGGCATGAGGCTATACAGATAGCTACGGCAATGCAGTTATTACCTCAGGATTATGCGTTTCCGTATTATCGGGATGATGCAATGTTATTAGGTATAGGGATGCGACCGTATGATTTGATGTTGCAATTGTTAGCTAAAAAAGACGATCCTTTTTCGGGGGGTAGAACGTATTATTCGCATCCAAGTTTACGGGATGCCGATAAGCCTAAAATTCCACACCAATCTTCGGCGACAGGTATGCAAGCTATTCCCTCTACAGGAGTTGCATTAGGAATGCAGTATAAAGAATTAGTAGGTCTGGATGATAAAACATTACAAGATGCACCTTTGGTGGTTTGTTCTCTGGGAGATGCATCGGTTACCGAAGGAGAGATTGCCGAGGCTTTCCAGATGGCAGCTTTAAAGCAGTTACCTATTTTATATCTGGTACAAGATAACGGATGGGATATTTCGGCTAATGAAGAAGAAACCAGGGCACAAAATGCGTTTGAGTATGCACAAGGATTTAACGGCTTAGAAGCAATTTCGATTGATGGTGCAAATTTTACCGAAAGTTACCTTGCAATACAAGAGGTAATCAAAACTATTAGAGAAGAAAGACGCCCTGTTTTGGTACATGCTAAAGTACCATTACTAAATCATCATACCTCTGGTGTGCGTATGGAATGGTATCGGGATGATTTGGAAGAAGCCCGTTCCAGAGATCCATACCCGGTATTGCGAAATCAATTACTTGCTAATGGTTTTACAGAACAAGAATTATTGTCTATCGAAGAGGAAGCAAAAACAGTAGTTGCTAAAGATCTGGAAGATGCAATGAAAGCCGAAGATCCAACACCACAAGATTTGTTTACGCATGATTTTGCTCCAACACCAATTACAGAAGAAAAAGGAGAACGATCTCCTGCCGATAAAGAAGAGGTAGTCATGGTAGATTGCGCCTTGTTTGCGGTAGAAGAATTAATGAAAAAACATAAAGAGTGTTTATTATATGGTCAGGATGTAGGAGGAAGACTAGGAGGTGTATTTAGAGAAGCAGCTACTTTGGCTCAAAAATTTGGGGACGAGCGCGTATTTAATACTCCCATTCAGGAAGCGTTTATTGTAGGATCTACAGTAGGAATGTCTGCTGTTGGATTAAAACCAATTGTTGAGGTGCAGTTTGCAGATTATATCTGGCCAGGACTCAATCAATTATTTACAGAGGTAAGCAGATCCTGTTATTTGTCTAACGGCAAGTGGCCGGTATCTATGATTTTACGAGTTCCTATTGGGGCTTATGGTAGTGGTGGACCTTATCATTCGTCGTCGGTAGAATCTGTGATTACCAATATACGAGGGATTAAGATTGCATATCCTAGTAACGGGGCAGATTTAAAAGGATTGATGAAAGCTGCTTATCATGATCCAAACCCGGTAGTGATTCTAGAACATAAAGGATTGTATTGGTCTAAGGTAAAAGGAACAGATGCCGCCAGAACCATAGAGCCATCAGAAGATTATGTATTACCTTTTGGAAAAGCCAATGTAGTACAACGTATCTGGCCACAAGATGAAAAAGAAACCATGACGATTATAACCTATGGTATGGGAGTACATTGGGCATTAAATGCTACAAAAGATAGTAAAGATACTGTAGAGATTGTCGATTTACGAACGTTATATCCTCTGGATGAAAAGACTATTATGGAGTCGGTAAGAAAGACTAAAAAATGTTTGGTAGTAACCGAGGAGCCTACTAATAATTCTTTTGCAAGAGCATTATCAGGTAAAATACAAGAAGAATGTTTTAGATCTCTCGATGCTCCTGTAATGACTATTGGATCAGAAAATATGCCTGCAATACCATTAAACAGTACATTAGAGCAAACGATGATTCCTTCTACAGAAAAAGTAAAAGAAAAGATTGAAGAGTTGCTAAAATATTAGGTAAGATTAATTAGGGCATCTTAATCTAAATTGCAAGGGTCTATTTATAAACTATATTGAAGTTCGACATAGTTTATAAATAGGCTCTTGTTTGTTAAATAATTTATCCCCATATGAGACTAGTTTTATGAGACTTGTCCTTTAAAAATAAAATATATTTTCGAAAATATAACTTTAGAGCTTATTTCAATAGTGTTAGTTGTAGTATTTAAATTCATAAGAAGGCTTCACTAACAATAGTAAAGCCTTCTTGAGATTTCTTTTATATTTTAATTTATATAGAAATAATGAACTTTTTAACAAATTCAGAATTCTTATTTTTTACTTTACAAAAATACATGCCTCTATTTAAATTGGATACATCAATATGCAATTTATTATTGTCGGTATTTTGAAAATATGTTTTATTACTCATCATTCTACCATTACCATCTAAGATATTTACGTTTATTTTATCTTTATTTTGAAAATTATGAGTAATAACCAAAATATCTTTTACTGGGTTAGGAGAAAGTTTTATATTCACATTATTGTCGGAGATTAAATTTTTTGGTAAGATAGGAAGAGGGTCTGACCCTCTAATAGAAGTTATTCCACTTGGAGCAATAAATTCTTTGATAAATGGATAAATATCTTTGAAGGGGTAATAAGAATCCTCAGAATCTCTTGAATCACATTCAGAAAAACCTCCATGGAAAACACCAATAATCTCTCTTCGTTCATTATATAAAGGGGCACCAGATGATCCCTCTGCTGTTATACCTCTGGACCATATTACCTTTTGAACATTTCTTTCGTTATCAAAAGAAGGTAGTTTTGCTGGCGATGATTGAGATACTTTTTTTGGAGAACCAAAAGGATGATGGATTATAGATATTTTTCTTGGCTTCTCACTAGTTGCATCCCAACCACTATAATATGGATCATAAGCTAAAGGTGGTGTTTTAGATAATTCTAAAAGTAAAAAATCTTTAAAACCAAAATCTTTATCAACTTTTACTATTCCATGAAATGGCCAGGGATCATATATAATTTTAGTTCCAGAGATAGATTGATCTGTTGATCCTTCATCAATTTGACAATCACCTTCATAATTAAAAACTACCATCCATTTTCTAGGGTCGTCTCTTTCGCTATCTCTAATTTGCCTTGGAGTTAACGTCTGTCCTGGAAGTACTTTTTGAGAAAAATGTCTTTTACAGTGTTCGGCAGTAAGAAGATAAGGTGTAGCATCTACATTCGAATTATTTATTAAAGCCCCTGTACAAATACGTTCACCACTAGAGGTAAGAATCATTACTACAGATTGTTTTTCTCTTTTTAGACTACCTCCTATATCACTATCACAATTTGCTCCAATAAAACAGGGGTTTTCATCCGCCATCTTTTGTCTGTTTTCGGATTTAGCCATTGCTTTTGCAATTTTAAAAATATCGGAGTAATCATGAGCAATAGTTTCTAGTTTAAAAATTGGTTTTTCTTTCACCTGTTTGGGGATATAAAGATTAAAGGTTACCTGATCCCCTCGTACTGGAGCTATAGAAAAAAAACCGCTTTTATTATTATTTTTATGAGTAAAAGCCCCTTTAATATCCGATCTATCTTTATTATAAACAAAGAGTTCTGTTCCTTCGGGCAAATAAAAATTAGAAAAAGTGAAACTGAGTGATTTGGCACCTTCAGATACTATATTTAATATCCAAAATCTATCACCATTACTGGCGGTATACAATTGACCAGAATTGTTAAGGTTTAATTGGACTTCATGACCATATGCAAATCGCATTGCTATATTTTCGTTAGTTTCATCTTCTTTGTCTTCTTTCTGGATCTTAGTGTAATCTAATTTTGGTAATACTACTGTTTTACTACCAAATGATTTTGATGCTATTTGTTCGTAAAAAAATCTGGGAGAGCCACCTTGGCTTATTTGTCCTTGCATGGTCATGGATAAAACCAATAATACAATAAATAGGTTTTTTTTCATTTTTTTTAGGTTTAAAGATTGTGATTTTTACTTAGTTAAAGTTTTAAAGTCAGCAAATTTAAATTAATCAATTGGTTAATTTATTTGTAAATGTATTAAGCAAGAGAATGAATGTATTAAGGAAGAGAATGAATGTATTAAATTACTTATACCATTTCTTATTTGATATTACTGTAATAATTTGTATTTTGTAATATGCCAAAAA
>NZ_CDSBKO010000016.1:0-93604 GCF_977115655.1 Aquimarina sp. | reverse complement strand
CAGAAATATATAGAAAATTATCAACCAAATATTTGTTTTTAAGCACAGTTCATCCTACGTAGGCTGGAATCCATGATGGAAGTAAAGGGGTATTTTGTTTTTACAGATATTTAATCCTCAAAAAAGATACAGCTTAACTTAATGATATTGATAATCCGGGTTAAATCGTTTTTAAAAGTACCCACATAAAAAAAGCATTCCTTTTTCAGAATGCTTTTCAATTAATTTAAAATTCAGAAATTATGTACGTTTTACAGGTCAAATTTGATTCCTTGTGCCAAAGGTAATTCTGTGGTATAATTTATAGTATTTGTCTGGCGACGCATATATACTTTCCAAGCATCGGATCCTGATTCACGACCTCCTCCAGTTTCTTTTTCACCACCAAATGCTCCTCCAATTTCTGCTCCCGAAGTACCAATATTTACATTGGCAATCCCGCAATCTGAACCTGCATGCGAAAGAAAACGTTCTGCTTCGCGCAAATTATTTGTCATAATTGCAGAAGATAGTCCTTGAGCTACTCCATTTTGAACTTCAATAGCATTTTCGACATCTCCGTCATATTTCAAAAGATATAATACAGGAGCAAATGTTTCATGCTGTACAATCTCAAAACTATTATTGGCCTCGGCTATAGCAGGTTTTACATAACATCCACTTTCATATCCCTCTCCAGAAAGCACTCCTCCTTCGACTATAATATTTCCTCCTTCTTCTACTACTTTTTGTAGTGCGTTTTGATATCCCTTTACTGCATCTGTATCTATTAATGGTCCAACGTGATTGTTTTCGTCCAAAGGATTTCCTATTCTTAATTGTCCATAAGCTGCAACCACTGCACTTTTTACTTTATCATATACAGATTCATGAATAATCAATCGACGTGTCGATGTGCAACGTTGTCCTGCGGTTCCTACTGCTCCAAACACTGCTCCTATAACCGTCATTTTGATATCTGCATCTGGTGTAACAATTATTGCATTATTGCCTCCTAATTCCAAAAGTGATTTTCCCAAACGTTGTCCTACGGTTGCCCCAACTATTTTACCCATTCTGGTAGATCCTGTTGCAGATATCAAAGGAACCCTCTTATCTGTAGTCATCATTTCTCCTACTTTGTAATCCCCATTAATCAAACAAGAAATTCCTTCTGGCAAGTTATTGTTTTTTAAAACTTTTGTTATAATATTTTGACAAGCAATCCCACAAAGAGGTGTTTTTTCACTAGGTTTCCAAACACATACATCGCCACAAATCCATGCCAATGCCGTATTCCATGCCCATACTGCTACCGGAAAGTTAAATGCAGAAATTATCCCTACAATTCCCATTGGATGATATTGCTCATACATTCTGTGACCAGGACGCTCAGAGTGCATTGTTAAACCATGCAACTGTCTGGATAGTCCTACTGCAAAATCACAAATATCTATCATCTCTTGTACCTCGCCCAAACCTTCTTGATAAGATTTTCCCATTTCATAAGAAACCAATTTCCCCAAGGGCTCTTTTAGCTTTCGTAATTCTTCCCCAAATTGTCTTACAATCTCCCCACGTTGTGGAGCAGGTTTTATTCTCCAATCTTTAAAAGCCTTACTTGCAATTTGAATTACATTTTCATAATCTGCCGATGTAGTCATTTCTACTTTACCGATCAATTCTCCATCTACCGGAGAATAGGATGATATTGTTTGTTCTGAAGAAAACCAGTTTGACCCGGTTGAAGTTCCTTTATTATGCTCAGAAACACCTAGTTGCTTTAATGCTTCCTGAATCCCGAAATCTAATATTGCTGTTGCCATGTATTTGTTACTTTTGAAAAGGTAAAGATAATGTGTTTTGAATATAAATTAAATTTTGATTGATTCATAAGTTAATTTTGAATAATTTTTGTAAATACTTATTCAAAAAAAATCAATTTTAAAAAAAATTAAAGTTTTATAAATTAAATTGATTGTTCGTTTTTTACAAAAAGCTAATTTATCCCTATTTGTTTATTGTTGAAGTTGTTTTCTACTATAAAAATACAAAATTGGTTCTAAAAAATTATTCAAAACCTGTTCATACTTATAATCCGGATTAAAAACTTTTTCTGTATTAAAAAAGAAATCGCTCAAACAAGATTTCTCTTGTAGAGCGATTCCCAACTAAATAACCAACCAAAAAGTTTTTATTGTTTAAGAGCTAACCTTGCTTTTATTTTGAAAGCTTTATAAAATCGGCTTTTTTTAATCTTTTCTTTTCGTTCTGACTTGCTTTTTTATTTTCCGAGCTTTTAAATTGTATATGCCCCCTGCCAACAAATTGATATATAGTTTTGGACGAAGGATGAAACAATTCAATTTTACTGTCATTTATAACGGACAATTCAAAGAATTCATTGCCCAGATAATCGTAATCAAGTGTTAAAGTTTTCTTATCAAAAGTGTTAATAATATCTCTTACTTCGTAATGACCAGTATAATCATAAAAGATATTCTGTATAGGGGTTCCAACAACATCCTTAGAGCTTTTAAAATTTTCTCCGGATCCATGATAGGAGAATTTTAAATAATTTTCGTTATCAAATTCATTTAACACTCCATATTGACTTGTAAACACCTTTTCCCAGGTTTTATATTCTTGAAGAAAATAATGGATGTTGTCATAAAAAACTCTATCATAATCAAAAGTACTGCGTTGGTATCCTACCAAAAAATAGCTTGTATTGGTAACTGCATCATAAACTTCAATTTCGTTACCGGCATGTTGGGTAACTACCAGTTTATAAAAACCATCTATATCGTGGTTTATATCCAAATTCATTTTAAAAGTGTCGTAAAAACCAACGTCCAACCCAAATCCATTTCCATTTTTTCCTATTCCTGCCAGATTATTATTTGCAAAAAAAGTTCCGTTTTTAAAAGAAACTGTAAACGCTTTTTGAAAAAATGGAATCTCCCCATTACCTTTTGTACGTTCTATGTCTACATACCAAATTTCATAGGTATTCAACAAAGTACCAAGGTTGATTCCTGTATTTGAATTAACAAATGGTTGTGGTTCTATATATACGTCTTCTTCTACAATAACTTCTGCTACACAAGAGGTTAATAATAATGAGCTTAAAAAAATAACCGAAAATAATTTTATCGTTTTCATACGCTGTGTGTTTTCAATTTCATTTTTAGGAAACCAAAACGTATGCCAAAAATTTAAACCATTGATTATAAAGCTTTTAATTTAATGTGTATTTTCCTTATTTTTGAACCCATAATTTCTTTTATGGAAAAAAAGCCAAAATTAGCAGTATTAGGAGGCGGTAGTTGGGCAACTGCCATTGTTAAAATGTTGACAGAGAACCTCAATGAGGTTGGATGGTATATGCGAAGTGTTTATACTTTGGAGCACATCAAGAGGCAACAACATAATCCTAATTATTTAAGCTCGGTTGAATTTAAACTCGACCAATTAAAATTAACCAATAATATAAATGAAGCAGTAACCAACGCTGATTATTTAATTTTTGCAATCCCATCTGCTTTTCTAAATAGTGAGCTACAAAAACTTACCGTTTCTTTGAAAGATAAAGTTATTTTTTCTGCAATCAAAGGTATTGTTCCTGAAACCGGGCTTATTGTTGGAGAACATTTTAATCACAAATATAATATCCCTTTTAATAATATTGGAGTAATTACTGGTCCTTGCCATGCAGAAGAAGTCGCATTAGAACGTTTATCCTATCTTACTATCGCTTCTAGTGATGAAGAAAAAGCCAAGATAATGTCCAATTGTCTAAGTAGCGATTATATTAAGTGTAAAACCAGTGATGATATTATTGGTACAGAGTACGCAGCGGTACTCAAAAACATTTATTCTGTAGCTGCGGGTATTGCACACGGTTTAGGATATGGGGATAATTTTCAGAGTGTATTAATGAGCAATGCTATTCGTGAAATGAAACGTTTTATTAAAAAAGTACATAAAATGAAACGTAACATCAATGATTCTGCCTATCTGGGAGATTTATTAGTAACCGGGTACTCTACTTTTTCGCGAAATAGAATGTTTGGCAATATGATTGGCAAAGGATATACTGTAAAAAGCGCACAAATGGAAATGAGTATGATTGCCGAAGGTTACTATGCCGCCAAAACAGCCTATGAGCTCGATGCAACAAAAACAACCAGAACTCCTATAATCGATGCAGTACATGATGTTTTATATGAAAACAAAAACCCGAAAAAAGTATTTAAAAAACTTACAGATAAGCTAGATTAATTATACCTATCTTCATTCCTTTATTACTAATTCTATGGAAGAGCTTATCCGAAAATTCTATACTGCATTAAATAACCGGGATGCAAAAACCATGATATCGTGTTATCATGAAGATATAATTTTTGAAGATCCGGGTTTTGGAAAATTAAAAGGAAACAAAGCAAAAGCAATGTGGCAAATGCTTTGTAAAAATGCCAAAAACTTTAAAGTAAAGTTTTCGCAAATACAAGCTAATGATCATAATGGGTCTGCACATTGGGAAGCATGGTATACATTTAGCAAAACAGGAAGGCCTGTTCATAATAAAATAGAAGCAAAGTTTGAGTTTAAGGATGGTAAAATTATAAAGCATACAGATCATTTTAATCTGCACAAATGGGCTTCTCAAGCCTTAGGATGGAAAGGCATGCTATTAGGGGGCACTAGTTTTTTTAAGAAGAAACTCATTGTGCAAACTAATAAAATACTTGATAAATTTATCTCTTCCTCATTATAAAACTTTTTTAATGTATGAAAACACTTCAAATCACAGATCCCATTGTATCCATTGACTGGCTTGCTATGCATTTAGACCATCCGGATTTGGTAATCCTCGATGCTTCTATTAAAAAAGTAACCTCTAAAGAAGATACCCAAAAACCAGATATCAAAATAAAGGGAGCTCGTTTTTTTGACTTAAAAAATTCATTTTCAGACAAAAATACAGATATACCAAATATGCTTCCCTCACCAAAAGATTTTTCTGAAGCATGTAAAAAATTAGGTATAAGCTCACACCATAAAATAATAATTTATGACACTCTGGGTATTTACTCAAGCCCAAGAGTTTGGTGGATGTTCAAAACGATGGGGCATCAAAATGTTGCGGTATTAAATGGTGGGTTTCCTGCTTGGCATAATGCCAAATTACCATGCGAGCCAGAAATCAAAACAGAACATAATTACGGAAACTTTGAGGCAAATTATCTGCCTGATCTGGTTGCTGATGCAAATACCATATTGAACGAAATCGATAATAAAAATTCACTTATTATGGATGCTCGGTCTCATGGCAGATTTATTGCAAAAGAACCAGAACCTAGAGAAAGTCTTAAAGGCGGCCACATACCTAATTCTGTAAACTTGCCATATACTATGGTACTAAACAATAATAAAATGAAAACCCGTACCGAATTACAAGAAGTTTTCAAAGATTTTAATATAGATAACCAAAAACTAATATTTACCTGTGGATCAGGAATTACAGCCTGTATTATAATGCTTGCTGCTGAAATAGCAGGATATTACAAAACATCTGTTTATGATGGATCCTGGAGTGAATGGGGACAACTAGATGGGGTACCTGTACAGTGCTAAAATAATACTGAAAATTATAAAGTAATAAATCCTAAGGATAAACAAACCATAAGATATTAAAATTGAAGTAATTTAAACTATTTTGATTCTGGCAAAAAACAGTTGTTTATTACTCATTTTTATAGCGAATTGAAAACAATTTAAACCACTTTTATTACTTTTCTATTTTATATTTAAAATTTTGAACTATTTAGTATATGAATTATTTATTTCGATTAACCTTTTTTGCGTTTTTAATATCCACGATTAATTATGCTCAAAAAGCTCCAAAATTTAACTTGCAAGACTTTTACAATTACGATTCTGAATTAGAATATACAGTAGATTCTATTTTTAATACATTAAGTGATCGGCAAAAGGTAGCCCAAATGATTATCACCTCTGGTGGAGAAATCGGCAAATCAGAAGCAACAGTAAAAAAATTAGCAATGCAAGATGCTATTGGAGGGGTAGTTTACTTAAAAGGTAGTAAACAAAAGCATACAGAAGATATAGCTACCCTTAATGCAATTAGCTCTAAAAATAAAACAATCCCTTTGCTATTTAGTATGGATGCAGAACCTAGCCTATTTGCAAGTAGAATTAAAGGAGCTAAAGATGTTGGCAAAACAATTGATATTAAAAATGAAGCGCAATCTGATTCTGTCGTAAATATTATAAATCACGAACTTAGGGATATTGGTGTACACCATAATTATGCCCCCGTACTAGATATTAGTTCTGATAACGAAGCAATCAAATCCCGTAGCTATGGCAGTAATAAGGACACGGTAATCAATCTGGCTAACCAATTTATAAAATGTACCCAAGAAGGTGGTATTATTGCTACTGCAAAACATTTTCCTGGTCATGGGCTTGTTAAAGGAGACACTCATAAACAAAGTGTATATATCGATGGAGATTTGCAAGAAGTAGACAACTATAAAAAAATAATAGAAGATGGAGTTTTGTCCATCATGATTGCTCATATTACCATTAAAAACAATGATGAGTACAGTACTAATGAGCTGCCTTCTAGTTGTTCCAAGAATATTATAACTGGTTTATTAAAGCAAAAGATGGGATTTAAAGGCATTATTATATCAGATGCCATGAACATCATGAAAGCTGTTACTATTCTTGACAATGCACCTCTTCTGGCATCAAAAGCAGGGTGTGATCTAATCTTAATGCCACAAAGCGAAATAAACACCATTAATACCATTCTTGCTGAAATGAAAACAGATGCCGCATACAACAAACAAGTAATGCAATCTGTAAAAAAAATAATACGATTAAAAGTTTGTGCCGGGATTATACAATAACCTATGCTACAAAAAATGGTTGTTTATTTTTTAAGCTAACCAATAAATAATTCTAGTTTTTAATGCTAAATTATACTAGAATATAAAGAAAAAACATAGTGTCTTATAATTTACCAAATACCATGTTTAAAAACAAATGTCATGAAAAAAAACAGTAAAATTCAATTTGTATACATTTTGTTTGCATTAATCATATTGCTTATTTCATGCACCAATGATACCCAAAAAATTGCGGATGCAAAAACTAACCAAGCACAGAACGAAAAAGCTTTTAAAAAAACACTAAAAACTTTACTTGCCGCTATAGAAAATAGAGATTTAGACTCCTTAAAATCTACAATGCCACTAAATGGGGAAATACAACTTATCTTACCTGGATCACAAATCAAAAACACTGTAGATGAGTTTGTGTCATTACATCAAGAATGGTTTAAGGATTCTACATGGACCATGGAAACAAAAATAATAAATACGAAGATTGGAGATAAGATAGGAATGGCAGTTACCGAAGCTATGTATAGAGAACCAAACAGAAACGGAGTGCCTTATTTTAACCATATGATAGTTAGTTATGTTTTAGAAAAAACAAACAGCCAATGGTACATTATACAAGACCACGCTTCTTCTATAGAAAAAACCAAATCAAAGGAAAATTTAGCAAAATAAACCCCAAATATATTATTCGTATTAAAAGATCATTATTTCTCTGTTTGTTCTTCTTTTAACTTAGTTTGTAACACTATATAAAAGTCAAAAGCAATCGTATTTACAACTTCATAATCTGGTATATTTATTTCAAAAACATAGGTTTCTAAAACTTCATAATACCACTCCCAAAAACCATCTGTTCGGTTTTTGAACCCCATTAAGGATAAAATCACAATACTAAGGTCCATACTAAAAAAAGTAGTATCAAAGCCTATGGATTCTAACTGGTTTAAAAATCGGGTGCTTAACAATTCATTTTTAATAAGAAATAAGATAAGATCCTGATTTGTCGATAACTTAAATTTCGGAAAGTCCCGAGCCTCTAACTCTATTTTCATAGGTACATTTTTTTTGGTTTATAATGGTCTTATAAAATTAGTGTAGTTCCCGGCCTTTGCTAGAGTAAGCATTTTTAGTAAATCTATAAATGCAATACCAAGTGCTATCTTCATAAAAGAAGCGGGTATATATTCTTTATCGTATTAAAAAAGCTATTATAAAATATTATCAGCTTTTTCTTTTTAAAATATTTGCAGGATTTATCCTACTGTGTAATAAAGATTAACAGATCAACAGGATTGTAAGGGTAGGAAATACAAATGCCTGTAGTGTGAACACTTTTTAATCTGCAAAAAATATTATTTTTTTAATGTTCTGCGATATTCTGCTTTTTCTTCTGCAACTTTAAGTAATTCGGTAGAGCAATCCATTTCATAAATATGCTTTGCAAGGAGATCACTTACATATTCCTCCTCTATTTCCTTATTACTTAAATTAAAAGCCTCTGCCAATTTAGAGAGTCTTTTTTGGTCAAAATCACGTTTTCCATTTTCAATTTTACTCAAATTTGCAGAATCCAAATCTAATTGAGCTGCCAATTGGGTTAAGGTTAATCCTTTGTTTACCCTAAGCATTTTGATATATTGCCCAAAAGTTTCTTTCATTTGACTTGTCGTTAAGTGACAAATATACTGTTTTTTTAATGTTTTCATAAACTAAATTTTCTTTTTTTAGATAAATATCACACAGATTGCTTTATCACAGACATGCAATCCAACAGTTTATATACATTTTTTAAATGTTCTGTTAATACTTGATCCTTACTATCTATTTCTACTTTACTTAAAATTCCTAGAATTCCTCTTCGGAATAATTGTAGTTCTTTTTGATTCAGTAATTGAATTTTGAGATACTCCTCTTTAGTAGTTACAATCATATTTTACATATTTTCTTGACAATTATGCATAAAAAATTGTCAACTTAAAAATAAAATGAAGAATTTATTCACATTCGTCATAATAATTCATATAATTATACCGAATAAAATATATTATATGACAAAACTTGGAACTTTCTTGAAAAGAAAAGCCGTGAATAAATCACAAGTATCTAGAAGAACAGGAATAAATAAGCAAAGATTGAGTGAACTTTCTATAAACGAAAAAACTAAATTGAGAGCAGACGAGCTTTATCTAATTGCAATGGCAATAGAAGTAGATGCTTGCGAACTACTGGAATATGTATGCGGAGATCTAGAATTGAAAAAGGAAAATAAATAGTATTTTATAACGACCACCTTAAGAGGATAATCCCACAGGGATATTTCTCCTAAAAAATGTATTTTGTTTTTAAAAATGAATCCTCAAAAGTTAAACATCACCTACTATTTATGATATAGCACCATAAAAACCTAAGTTTTTTGAAGAAAACCAATAAATAATCAGCTTTTTAACTTTTTGTTTTAAAATCTGTATTATGCAAGTTTAGTATCTTTCTCACTTCAATCAAAAACAACAACATGGTCAGATCACTCGTTACTTCATTTTTTTGTTTTGTAGCACTTTTAGGAACTTATGCACAAGAAACTTATTTTACTATAGACCCAACGTTAACACCAGACGGACAAACTATTTTATTTAGTTATGATGGAGATTTATGGAAAATACCTTCTGCAGGAGGAGAAGCATCACGAATAACAGGAATGCAAGGTCATGAAACTTTGCCTAGTGTTTCTCCCGACGGTAAATGGGTAGCTTTTAGTGCTACTCAATATGGTAATAAAGATGTATATGTTATGCCTTTGGAGGGCGGTGAAATCAGGCAACTCACTTTTCATGATGCTCAGGACGATGTAGATAGTTGGTCATGGGATTCAAAAACAATATATTTTACCTCCTCTAGAGAAAATCGATATAGTGGTTATGAAATTTCAGTTTCTGGAGGTACTCCAAAACGATTATTTAACCACTATTTTAATACCGTACACAATGTAGTCACTCATCCAAAAACTGAAGAAATTTTCTTTAATGAAAGCTGGGAAAGCAAAAACTTTACACATAGAAAAAGGTATAAAGGAGATTATAATCCCAACATAAAATCATACAATCCCACCACCAAAGAGTATAAAGAATATACTTCATATAAAGGAAAAGATTTTTGGACCACAATAGACAGAGACGGTATTATTTATTTTGTTTCTGATGAAGCAAATGGAGAATACAATCTATACACCTTCAAGAATAAACAAAAAACAGCACTTACCAAATTTGAAACCTCTATCATTAGACCACAAGTAAATGCAAATGGAGGGTATGTTGTTTTTAGAAAAGATTATCAACTATACTTATATAATGTTGCTACTAATACCACAAAAAAGATACCTGTCAAAATTCATCTTAATAACACTTTAAGTAAAACTCAGGATTTTTTGATTGAAAAAAACATCACCTATTTTGATGTTTCTCCAGATGATAAAAAAATAGCTTTTGTTTCAAGAGGAGCTTTGTTTGTATCAGATACCAAAGCTAAATTTATTCAGCAAATACCAGTGGATCATAAAGAAAGAGTAGTTGAAGTAAAATGGTTAAAAGACAATCGCACATTACTATTCAATCAAACCTCAAAAGGATACCTTAATTTATTTACTATTTCTGCTGAAGGAAAAGGAGCGCAAAAACAACTTACTACCGATTCTAGAAATAATGTAAATCTAGAGGTTAATCCAAATAGAACACAAATAGCATATATAAGTGGCAGGGATGAGTTACGACTACTCGATCTCGAAAACCTAAAGAGCACCCTTATAGTAAAAGACGAGTTTTGGGCACTTTATGCTCCACAACCAAGATTTTCACCAAATGGAGAGTATTTGGTGTACAATGCTATTCGCAATTTCGAAAATGATATTTTTACCTACCATATTCCTTCCAAAAAAACAATTAATCTAACCCAAACAGGTGTTACCGAAAATAGCCCTATCTGGTCACCAGACGGAAAATATATTTATTTTAACTCTAACCTCTCACAACCCAGTTATCCTTATGGGTTAGATAAAGCCAGTATTTATCAAATGGCATTGGATAAATATGAAACCCCATACACATCAAATAAATTTGAAGAGTTATTTACCGACGAAAAAGAAGCAGATGATAATGATAAAAAGAAGGAGGAGGAAAAAAAAGAAAAATCTATAGAAATTAGGATTAATGAATCTGGATTGATGGATCGCTTAAAACGCATAAGCCCAGCGTTTGGCTTTCAGAGTAGTGTACATACTATAACCAAAGATGATAAAAATTATATTTTTTATATCTCTAATCACGATGAAGGGGATATGAAACTTTGGAAAACAACCATACAACCTTTTGAAAAAAATAAAACTGAAAAAGTTGACGACACAAAAATATCTGGCTATCAAATAGTATCTGCAAAAGATAACCATTATATTTTGTTAGAAGGAAATATTCATACTCTGGATATCGAAAACAACAAAACAGAAAAAATCGAAATCGATTTTAAATTTAGAAAAACATTATCTAATGAGTTTGAGCAAATGTTTCATGAGGCTTGGGCTGGTTTTGGCGAAAATTTTTATGATGGTGATTTTCATGGCGAAGATTGGAACAAACTTAAAGAACAATATGCCAAATATTTACCATACATATCTAATCGTTTTCATTTAAGACTATTGTTTAACGATATGCTAGGAGAATTAAATGCTTCTCACTTTGGATTACGTTCTGAAGGTGATGAGGAAAAAGTACCCTACAAAACTAACACATTAGCTACAGGGATTGTGTTTTCTAAAAACAACCCGTTTATTATAGAAAGAATTATTGCTAATAGCCCTGCAGATGTAACCAACAAAAATATACAACCCGGAGATCGATTGATTGCAGTAAACAATAAAAAAATAGATTCAAAAAACAATAGAGAATTGTATTTCACACAACCCTCTCACGATAAAGAAATAGAATTAACTCTGGAGCGCAAATCACAAAAAATAAAAGTGAATCTACATCCAATAGAAACTAGAGCTTTGCGAAATTTATTATATGATGAGTGGGTAAACAATAACCAATTATATGTAGATCGAAAAAGCAATAAAAAAATTGCATATATACACATGAAAGATATGGGGAGTAACCAACTCAATAATTTTAAAAAAGAAATGGTTTCTGAAGCCTATAAAAAAGATGCTCTTATATTGGATTTAAGAAATAATACTGGAGGAAATGTTCATGATGAAGTATTACGGTTTTTATCCCAAAAACCATATCTAAAATGGAAATACAGAGATGGAGAACTTACATCGCAGCCCAATTTTGCACCAGCAGCCAAACCTATAATAATTTTAATTAACGAACAAACGCTTAGCGATGCAGAAGTAACCTCTGCTGGCTTTAAAGAATTAGGACTAGGTAAAATTATTGGAACCGAAACATATCGATGGATCATCTTTACCTCTAGCAAAGGCTTAGTAGATGGCTCCCGTTATCGTTTACCATCTTGGGGATGCTACACTCTAGATGGTGAAAAT
The DNA here is from genome assembly GCF_977115655.1 of Aquimarina sp. Taxonomy (NCBI): domain Bacteria; kingdom Pseudomonadati; phylum Bacteroidota; class Flavobacteriia; order Flavobacteriales; family Flavobacteriaceae; genus Aquimarina; species Aquimarina sp. The sequence goes on along the minus strand of NZ_CDSBKO010000016.1, from coordinate 81,154 downwards.
TTAGAAAAGACAGGAGTTTCTCCAGATATTTATATAAAAGAAACATTCAAAAATAGATTAGAAAACAGTCAGCCACAATTAGACAAAGCTATACTAGAAATAATGAAACAATTGGGAGTCAAATAGTGGTTTTTTATACTTAAAAAACTCAAACAGTATACGCTTCTAAACTGCTTCGAATAATTTACCTGGCAAAGGTTTTACAACACCCTTAAGTTCCATATTAAGCAAAACAGAAGCGACTTTAAAAATAGGTATATCGCACTGTAAAGCAATAATATCTAATATCTCTTTACCATTAACGTTTAAAAAATTATATATCTTTTTTTCCTGCTCATCCAACTCGACAAATAGTTTTTTTTGCACAACAGGTTTCTCTTTTTGGTCAAGCTCCCAATTAAGCATATAGATTAGATCGGCTGCGCTGGTAAGCATGTGGGCTTTTTGTGTTTTAATCAACATATTACAACCTTTACTATAAGGATCATACGCTCTGCCCGGCACAGCAAATACATCCCGATTGTACGAATTGGCTATGTCTGCAGTAACCAATGATCCCCCTTTATCTGCACTTTCAATTACAATTGTAGCTTCGCTAAGCCCCGCAATTATTCTGTTACGTCCCAAAAAATTATTGCGGTCAAAAGTGTCTGTGCTCCAAAAATCAGTAAAAAACCCTCCATTTTCTTCAATTTGGGATACGTATTTTTTGTGTGCTTTAGGATAAATCTGATTTAGACCATGTGCCAAACAACCAATAGTTTGTAACCCATGCTTTACTGCTGCACGCTGCGCTGTAATATCCACACCATAAGCAAAACCAGAAACAATTACAGGGTTTATTGGCGCTAATGTTTCTATAAGCTCTTCGCAAAACTGTATACCATAGCTTGTAACTTGTCTTGTACCAACAATGCTTACTATTTTTTTGTTTTTAAGATCTATATTTCCCGAACCAAACATAACTACAGGACTATCTATACAATGTTTTAATTTTTCAGGATATTCTGCTTCATCATAAACCAAACAGTTTATCGAATTTTCTTCGACAAATTTTAGTTCATTTTCTGCAGCTTTATAATGAGAAGAATTATAAATATCTTTAATTTTCATTTTTCCTATACCATCAATCTTAAGAAGATTTCCAGGTTTTTCTTTTAAAACTTCTTCGGCACTACCAACCTCTCGTATTAATTTTTTGATAGAACTATCTCCAAGATTTACAGCTTTTTTAAGAGTAAGCAAGGCCAAAAAGTTTTTAATATCCATGTAATAATTTGTTAGTCAGCGCAAGAAACAAAAAAAATAGTAGATGTTAATAAAATCAATGCTTAGAGTTTAAAGAGGGTTCATTTTTTTATACCTTTGTAACATCTTAAAAAGGGTCAAACCAATACTCATAATTGACCATTAAAAAATTTTTTTAACAAGGGGAAATGAATACCATAGCTACATATATAAGCGAATTATTATACCGATATGAATGTATAATCCTGCCTGGGTTTGGTGCCTTTTTGACAAGACGCCAACCAGCTACGATTCAAGAAAGCACCAACACTTTTTTTCCTCCTCAAAAACTAATTTCTTTTAATAGTCAATTGCAAAGCAATGATGGTTTATTAGCAAATTATATAGCTTCTGCAGAAAAAATAACGTACACAGATGCTCTTGCCAAAATCCAAAGATATGTACTTTCTCTTAACGAGAAAATGAGTCACGGACAACGTGTTGAACTAAACAAAATAGGTGTTTTTTATACTTCGGTAGAAAATACCTTACAGTTCGATCCTATACAAGAGGTAAACTACCTTACAGAAGCTTTTGGACTACAATCCTTTGCTTCTCCTGCTATAAAACGCGAAGTTTACAAAAAAGAAGTTGAAGCTATTGAAAAAGTTGTTCCTCTTACTTTTACACCCGAAAAACGTCGCGAACGCCCATATTTACAATATGCAGCAGTTGCAACAATTGTATTGGGAATTGGAGGTTTTTTTGGTCTTAAAAAAGTTAGCGACACTAATATAAGTTATAATAATAAAGAATGGCAAAAGGCCAATCAAGAAATAGAAAATAAAATACAGGAAGCTACTTTTGAAATTTCGAATCCATTACCCGCTATTAATCTTAATATAATAAAAGAAAACACCACTTCTTTTGTGCCTTCAACAAAAAAGGTTTTAGGAAAATTTCATGTTGTTGCTGGTGCTTTCAGGATTATCTCTAATGCAGAGAAAAAAGTACAGGAGCTTAAAATTCAAGGTTTTGAATCACGTATTATTGGTTTAAATAAATACGGATTGCATCAAGTGGTCTATGAAACTTATAAAGATCGATCACAGGCATTGCAGGCTTTAAACAAAATTAAACAGCAACAAAACCCAAAAGCCTGGTTGTTGGCGCAAGAATAAATTAACAAGCTGTAGGAGTCTCTGTACACAATTCCAAAGTATTTTGTTTTGACAAGAAATTCAAAAAGGATTATATTTTTGTTTTATACAGTACTTATTATGTTTTTATAAATCTTAGTACAGAACCCAAAACCAATACCAGAGATCCTACTTTATATCAAAACGCTAAATACCGGGTAACTAATTTTCTTGTTACGGTATTACCTTATATCTTTGCAAAAAATTAAAAATTTGTATGGAAGTCAGACACCCTTCAGAATCACGAACTATTCTTACCGATCTTGTTTTGCCAGGAGAAACCAATCCTCTTAACAACCTTTTTGGGGGCGAATTATTGGCTCGAATGGATCGTGCTGCAGGAATTGCTGCCGGCAGACATTCCAGGAGAATTGTAGTGACTGCTTCTGTAAATCATGTGGCTTTTAACAGAGCAATTCCTTTAGGGAGCGTAGTTACTGTAGAAGCCAAAGTTTCGAGGGCTTTTAACACCTCTATGGAAGTTATTATTGATGTTTGGGTAGAAGACCGCCAAAGTGGTGAAAAAACCAAGGCAAATGAAGCTATTTATACTTTTGTTGCCGTAAACGAAAGTGGTAATCCAGTAGTAGTACCCTCTATTGTACCAGAAACAGAGTTGGAAAAAAAGCGATATGACGCTGCCCTAAGACGAAAACAATTAAGCTTAGTACTTGCAGGTAAAATGAAGCCTGAAGATGCTACTGAGCTAAAGGCATTGTTTATATAAGACTATCTTCACATTTTGTAAATCCAGCTTTGTGGATTTAATCGGGTTGCATTTTGGTAGATTAGGAATTTCATGATCGCTCTACCGGTTGTGGGATTTGTACGAACTTCGCCAATCGATTGTTTCGTAGAGACTTTTTGTCCTTCTGCAACCGTAATATTTTCAATATTATAGTAGGTAGTAATAAAATTACCGTGTCTTATTTGTACAAGCCTGCTTGCTCCTTTTAATTTTTGAATTGCTATGACTTCTCCTTCAAAAATTGCTCTGGCTTTTTCTCCGGATCTTGTTTCTATTTCTACTCCACTGCTATTAATCTGTATGTTAGGCAGTGTAGGGTGTGGCTGGCGACCAAATTTTTTGGTTACTTTTCCTGTTCCTACCGGCCAGGGCAACTTACCTTTGTTAGAAGTAAAGTTATCTGCTAATATTTTTGCCTCTGCTGTTAAGGCAAATGTGGTTTCAGATCCTTTGTTTGTTGCTTTTTTACCTGTTTCTTTATTTGCTTTTGCAATTGCTTCTCTTATCAATTTTTCAATTGCTTTATCAATAGCATCAGCCTGTTGTTGTTTTTCTTTAATTTGTTTGGTGTAAACTCCTTCTTTTTTTCGAATAGAAGCCATCAAAATTTGCTGTTCTTTCTTCTCTTCATCTAGTTTTTCCTGCGCTTCACGGTTTTGTTCAATCAATAAATCCTTATCTTTTTTCTGTCTGGAAAGATCTGTATTCAAGACTTGTAATTCTTTGGTATTACTTTCAATTTGATCTGCTTGTTTTTTGCGATGTTCATTATACTGTTTCATATACTGTAATCGCTTATAGGCTTGTGCAAAATTGGATGAAGAAAGAAGAAACATAATTCTGCTTTGATGGGATTTGCTTTTATAAGACTTAGAAACCATTTTTGCATAATCTTCTTTAAGAATAGCCAATTCTTTACGGTATATACTTATTTTTTTAAGATTTACATTAATTTCTCTGGTTAACAAATTTGCTTGTTGGTTGGTGATTTTTATTAAATTTTTTCTGGTGTTTATTTGCGAATTTATTGTTTCTACTTCATCCAGAACTGATCGCTCTTTAAGCTTATTATCTGCACGCAGCTGTTTCATTTGCTCAATCTCTTCTCTAAGTCGTTGTCGTTCTTCTTCAAGCTGTTGTTGTTTTGTGCTTTGAGAAAAAGAAGGGAAACAAACAAATAATAAAACTATAAAATATATGGTTTTTGAAAATCTCATTGAATGGTGACTTGCTTATATCCTGATGGTATTGTAAACGGAAAACTTACCTTGGTGTTGTAATCTACCGTTTTATACTCTATCTCAATTATTGTTTTTTCTTTTTCCTGCAAAGCTTCAATGTAAATCTCCTTAGGAAAATCCTGATTTCCTACTGTTTGATAGCTTTGATAATTAATATTTAATATCCTGTTTTCGACTGGTTGTTTTAGCTGTTGAGATGCCATTTTAAAAGTATCTGGCCGCAATAAAAATAAACGTTCAAAAAGTTCCAGCTCTTTTTTGGGTCGTAACTGGTATGTTCTGTCTGCAATAGCTACTTCATATTTATCCTCTCTTAAATTAAACAAGGATTGTCCCAAAAGCAATTGCTGTATTTTATCATAGTCCAGATCGGTACCCAACCATTTACTTAATAGTTTAAAATCTCCTTCAAAATAAGTATTTTCTATTTTCTCATAGTAGCTTACTTTCTCTGGGGTAATTAATGCTTTTGCCAATGTAATCCCCAGCATTTTTACGCTTAACCATATAGTTTTATCCTTTTCTATACGAAGGGACGCATTAGGGCTAAAGGATTGCTTGCCATTATCATAATTAACTTTTATTCTGGCATTAAGTGTTTCAAAATTAAAAGATCTGTTATAATGATTGGCAATTACTTTTTCTACGTTTAGTTTTTTTACTCTGGACTCATTTACCACTTTAGTACCTTTACAGGAATTGAATACAATTAAAAAAAAACACAATAGATACCATCTTTTGTTCATTGGCTATTTATGATTTTTTCTGAAGTTGATTTACTTTTTGTTGATATTCTGAAGCTTTTGTAGTATCCCCAAGTTTTTGATAAGCAGTACTTATTTGTTTATAAAAATCCGATTCCATCTTTGGATCTTCTATTACATAATCAATACCCGTTGTAAGAATTTCAATAGCTTTTTCTGCTTTTTGGAGATACAAAGAAGATACCCCGTTTATCAAATAAAAAATTGGTTGTGCCGGATACAATTCTATAGCCAGCTCACTACCTGTTTCTGCTTTTTCGTATCTTTTTAAATCCAGTTGTAATAATAAAATCCTTTTTAACAACGCAAAATCATTGATGTTATTTTTTATACTTCTTTCATAAAAATTAAGTGCTTGCTCTTTATGGTCTTTTTTGTAGTAATAATGTCCTAGTTCTGTAAAAATACTTTGATTGTTTTCATTATCAGAGAGTAATGATACAATGCTTAATAATTGAGGTTCATACTGTGGATTTTTATCGATAAAAAGTAAAAAATCATTAATCACCTTATATTTAGGTTCTTCCTCTATTTTATCACTTAGTAAAACTACTTTCACAGAATTAGTTGCCTCTTCTATATTGTTTTCTTCTAAATAGAATTTATATAAAGCCAAATGTGCAAGCTCGGATTCAGGGTTTCCTTTCAAAAGCACTTTAGCTGTTTCAAAAGCCTTTTCTTTTTGATTGTTTTTACTATATAGGTAGATAAGGTTAAGATAATTTTGTTCTTCTTTTGGCTTCTCGTTTATTTTCTTCTCTAATCTGTTTATCTGGCTATCCGGATTGGTTATTTTTGAAGAAATTCGCTTTCTCAACTCTGACCGATATTTGTCAACACCATATTCATCATCTAATTGATCCAGAGTAGCTAAAGCATCATTATAGCGTTTTTCAAGAAAATACAGATTTGCCAATTGCTCTTTAAACATAGAATTAAAACCTGCTAGTTTTTCGGCTACTACAATAGACTCTTTATACTTATGCTGTTGAAAATACGTTTCAAACAAAAGTTCTAAAACAAATTTATCGTTGGGGTTATCTTCTAATACTTTTTTTAAATTATCCTCTGCTTTTTGATAAGATTTCAGTTCAAGATAGTTTTTACCCAACTCTAAATACAAATATTTAGAATCCGGATCAATTTCTACACATTTTTCTAAAGCTTCAATTGCCTTATCATAATTAGTAATTGCTTTTTGTTTTAGAGCTTCAAAAAAGTTTTCTTGAAATTCATCAGAAACATCTCCAAGATCATCCACATTTACATCTTGTTTAGGTTCTATATCCTGAGAAAAAGCAGGAATATAGCCTACCTCCAAGAACAGGCACAAAATGCATATATGTTTCCAATTATTATTCATAAAAAATAAAGTTTATACTACCCGACTATGTTCAAAATTATTCTAAAATAGAATAGTCTCCAATACTAACTGTTGTGAAGTTTCCGTCATAAACAGCATTGTTACCAATCATTGCATTGTCTAAGTTAGCATTTTTTATAATAGTTTTGGTTTGAACCAAACTATTTTTAATAGTAGTATTTTCAATAGTGCACCCTTTTCCTATAGAAACATTAGGTCCAATGATTGCATTTTTTAACACTACTCCTTCTCCTACATAACAAGGCGCAATAACCGTAGAGTTTTCCTTAATTATTGTATTACTAACCAACTGCTCTCCATCTTTTTCTAAAAACCCAAGCATCCTGCTGTTAGTTTCTACTGTAACATTTTTATTACCACAATCCATCCATTCTTTTACCTGGCCGGGCACAAAAACTTTGCCATTACTCATCATTCTTTTGATCCCATCATTAATTTGGTACTCTCCACCATTAATAATATTATTATCCAGAACATATTGTAATTCATTTTTAAGGACAGCAACATCTTTAAAATAATAAATACCAATCACTGCTAAGTTGGACACAAACATTTTAGGTTTTTCTACCAGTTCTATGATTTGATTTTTATCATTAAGCTTTACAACTCCGTATGCTTCAGGCTGTTCTACTTCCTTCACCCAAATTACAGAATCTGCATCTTTATCGAGATTAAAATCTGCACGAATCAAAGTATCTGCATAAGCAATAACTGCTGGTCCAGAAAGGGATTCTTTGGCACACATAATAGCGTGACCCGTTCCTAATGGCTGGTCTTGTCTGTAAATAGAAGCTTTTGCTCCAAGGCTTTCGGCCAATTCTGTTAGGCTTTCAACAACATCATCACCAAAAAAGGCCGGATCCCCCAACACAAATGCAATTTCTTCAATAGGTTCTCCTAATACCTTAGCAATGTCTGATACCAGTCTGTGTACAATGGGTTTTCCTGCAACGGGAATTAAAGGTTTTGGAACGGTAAGGGTATGAGGTCTTAATCTGGAACCTCTTCCTGCCATAGGTACAATAATTCTCATATAGTTTGTTTGTTATGATTGATATTTTTATTTAACTCCTGTACTGCCAAATCCTCCTTCTCCTCTGGAAGTTTCTGATAGTTCTAATACTGGCAACCACTCTGCCCGCTCATGTTTTGCAATTACCATTTGCGCTACTCGTTCTCCATTCTCAATAGTAAAGTTTTCATTAGAAAGATTTACTAAAATCACTCCTATTTCTCCTCTGTAATCTGCATCGATAGTTCCTGGTGCATTAAGTACGGTAATTCCATTTTTTGCTGCTAATCCACTACGTGGACGAACTTGCGCTTCATATCCTATAGGCAACTCTATAAAAAGACCTGTTTTTATGATAGTGCGTTCCAAAGGCTTTAATGTTATTGGATCTTTTATGTTTGCTCTTAAATCCATTCCTGCAGAAGCAATGGTTTCATAATTAGGTAAATCATGCGAGGACTGGTTAATAATTTTTATTTGCATTTTAATATATCTTATCTCTTAATGGTGTTATCTTTAAACTTTGGTTGATATAGTGAATACTTGTTGTTTATTTTTTCAATATCTGTTTTAATTCTTTCTTTTCTGAGGCATACAAAATTACTAAAAACACAAGTAATAACGGGATAGAAATCATATAATTACTGTCAAACACATAAAATGATATTATCGAAAAACCAATAGAGAGTACAAGGTACATTCCTATCTTTTTTAGATTGTAGGGAACAGGGTAATATTTTTTGCCAAAATACCAAGATAAAACCATCATAGATCCGTATGCTGCCAACGTTGCAATGGCTGATCCCACATAACTATATTTTGGGATCAATATAAAATTTAAAGATAAAGTGATTATAGCTCCAAAAATAGAGATATAAGCTCCAAATTTGGTTTTGTCGGTAATTTTATACCAAACAGACAGGTTATGATAAATCCCTAAGCACAGGTTAGCCAGTAAAATGACAGGCACCACCATCATTGCATCCCAATATTCTGATTTTTTGATCATTATTTCTTTCAAAAAATCTGAAAATGTAATTACAATAATTAAAATTAAAGTTCCAAAAATTACAAAATATTGAGTTATAGTTGCATACGTTTTTGGTGCATTTTTATCTTTGGCATGGCTAAAAAAGAAAGGTTCAATCCCCATCCTAAATGCTGTAGCAAATAATGTCATAAACAAAGCTAGTTTATAGCATGCTGAATAGGCTCCGGACTCAAATAATCCTTTCTCTTTTCCTAATATCCATTCCAGCAAAATTTTATCAAAATGTTCGTTAATAGCAAATGCCAAGCCCGAAATTAGAATCGGAGTTCCATAAGCCATCATTTTTTTCCATAATTCTTTATCAAGTCTGTACTGAATCTTAATATAAAATGGTAACATTACTATTAGTGTAAATCCACTAGCAATGACATTGGATATAAAAATATACTGTATTTGAAAATCCTCTTTATATAGTATCTGAAACCATTCTATTTTTTCTGACAAACCTTTTAAAAAAATAAGAAAAAACAGATTAAATACTGTGTAAATTATCACATTGATAATTTTTATTACAGAATATCGAATAGGTCTTTCTTGAGCTCTTATACTTGCAAAAGGAATAATAACAAGCGTATCTAAGATCAAAATCACAATCACGTATGTTAAAAACCCGGTTTCTATACCTATAAGCGTTGAAATAAAATCCTGAAATAAAAAAGACAGGATTGCAAAAATTAAAGTAGATCCAATTATTGAAATTGCAGTAGTACTGGTTACCTTATTTTTATATTGGTTTATGTTTAAAAACCTGAAAAAAGAAGTTTCCATACCATAAGATAGCAGTACATTGAAAACCAATATCCAAGAAAATAAAATAGAAACTTTTCCGTAAGTAACCGCTCCATCCAGATATTTGGTATGGACAATTACCAATAAAAAAGACAGCATACGTGGCAACACTGTTGCCAGTCCGTATATAAAAGTTTGTTTAAAAAGTTTTTGAAATATGCTCAATGATAATATGCTTAAGACTGTAAAAATACAATTTTATTGTCTCCTCTGCATTGGATATGCCTCCATTTCCCTTTCTATCATATTATCTAGTTTAAAAAGTCCTTTTTTTCCATTTTTAATGTAGCTTACCATGCATTCGTTTTCTTTTAATGTAAAGGGTATTTTTTCTTCTACATCAGGAAGTTTATTTTTGAATTCTTCTTTTGGGTTATCACTCATAATTAATTCTGGTCTTTTTGAAACTACAGAATAATGTCCTACATACACCAATTCAGTCGATTTATGGTCCAGTTTTATCTTTTTACCTTTAAAATATACGTATTCTAATTTCACATCTGTTATTTCATTAACTTCTACACAGACCATAAAACCAGAACCTCCTCCTTCTACTCCTGAGACCCATTTTTGAAAATATGCATCTTTAATTTCCACTGGGTTTTTCTTATCTATTTGTTGACTGCTTGCACATTGTATGCAAATTACAAGCACAAGCAAAAGACTTGCAGATTTATATACTCTATTCAAATTTATCATTGCTTAAGATTTTTGTATTAGAAACAAAATAAGTACCAAAGGTAAAGACTATATCTTTTTTTTACTAAAGATATATAAAATTGAACCGCTTAGAATCGATAACTTACTTTAAGCAATAAATATCTACGCAAAAGCCTATATTCAGTACTCGAAATATTAGTGTCACTTATTAAATAATTTCTGTGTTTAATAAATTATTACCGATCAAAGAAAAATTAAAATCCTTATTTTAGGTTTGTAATTTATCTCAAAATCCATAAAATAGTAGGTGTCATTATCATTTTCTAAATTATTAAAATAATAGCGTTCAGATTGTAATTGCATATTAAATCTAGAACTCAAGACAAATGATAAATCAAAAAAAGATGTATTTTGTGTTGCTATATTTTCTATCATTGTTTTGATTTGTATTCCATGATGTACCAAAATGATAATTAAAAATCCCTCTAAAGCCAGACCTTATTTCTAGTCCATATTTATAATTTTGATTTTCTACAGATCTTAAATCTTTACTGTTTACTATGTTTTTAAACTCTGTTTGTGAATACGAAAATTAATCTTAATATTATTTTTATGAATCTTAGATATCGATCTAAACCAGCATTTGCAATATAGAACTCTCTATTTGGAATAATCAACTTTGTGGTTTGCACAAAGTTTTGAGTTAATATTGAATTAAATAAAAAATCATTGTCTTTACTGTAGGACAATGATATGTTTGCCATGAATCGATCTCCAAAGTTACCCAGATTATACCCCAAAAATACTCTTTTAGAATTAAGCTGATTAAATTCTCCTGTCCCTCTTGAAAAACTCCTGTAACCCTTATTTATATAATTTTTATAAAGATCCGATATGTTAGCATTAGAATTTGAGTTTTCTATATACGAAACCATCTTGTTTTTTTATTGATTTCCCAGTTAAAATGAAATTTGGAGTTGATCAAAAAGAGAGATTCCTTTTGTTTTATATTAAACTCACTTAATTCATTAAACAATTGATGGCCTTCGAAATTAACAGATATACTTGCATTACCCAATTTCTTTCTATATCCAGAACTTATACCATTTTAACTTTGAAATAGTACGTATAGAAATTGAATTTATTTTTTAAGTATTCAAGGCAAAAAGCTTGTGCCAGACTTGATCTGGTATCAAGCATAGCTGTAGTGGACGGGTATCCTACAAAGAATTGGTTAATCCTTATCCCGAACTCATATTAATTAAAAAAATCACTATAAAAAAGAAGGTGTTTGAAAATTCAAACACCTTCTTTTTTATAGTATATGGATTCCAGCCTGTACTGGAATAACATAAATAGAATATTAGTTATTCAAAGCTTCTGCTCCACCAACGATTTCTAAGATTTCATTAGTAATAGATGCTTGTCTTGCTTTGTTATACGATAACTTAAGAGCGTTTCTAAGCTCTGTAGCGTTGTCTGTAGCTTTATGCATTGCTGTCATACGTGCACCATGCTCAGAGGCAAATGAATCCCTTATTGCTTTATACAATTGTGTTTTAAGTGACTTGGGAATTAGTTGTTCTACAATTTCTTCTTTTGATGGCTCAAAAATATAATCCAAATTTACATTCTCTTTGCCTGCTACAGGTACAATAGGTAAAAACTGTTCTGTAGTCACGTCCTGAGAAGCTGCATTTCTGAATTTATTGTACACAACAACGATCTTATCGTAAGATTTATTGGTAAACAATTTCATTAGCTCTTCTGCAATTATAGCTACATTAGCAAAAGTAAGATCGTCATATACGTGGCTTTTATTAGCTACAACGGTATGTGTTTTTGAAACTACATCATTAACTTTTTTACCAATAGTAACAAAATCAACTTGTTTACCGGCATAAGTATTTTGATATAAGTCTCTGGATGCTTTAATAATATTTGTATTAAAAGCACCTGCCAAACCACGATTAGAAGCAATTGCTACAACTAATACTTTGTTAACTTCCCTGTCTTCTGCATACGCACTTGCACTATCCCCGTCTAAAGAAGCGCTTAAGCTTTGTAATAGCTCTGTAAGTTTGTCTGCATAAGGACGCATTGCAGTAATAGCCATCTGTGCTTTATTCAACTTTGCTGCAGATACCATTTTCATAGCACTGGTAATTTGCATTGTTGAAGATACAGAGGTAATTCTACTACGTAATTCTTTTAAGTTTGCCATTTTATTACAAGTTATGAGTTATGTGTGATGAGTTAAGAGTTTTTAATAATTTTCACTAAATTTCTTATTAACTCATCACATTTACTCAATAAATCGTTTGGAATTTCCATAATGGTCTCTTCAATAAAAGCCAAAATTGGGTTTCATTGCCTCCTTTAAGGCTATTCCAAACTTATTTTTAAAATCTTTAATACAACACTTGGTTGTGTTTCGCGAGCATTAACTCTTATATCCAGATCTTAAGACTTGAGATGCAATCCCATATTCTTTCTTTTTCTTTAAAAGCTGAGCAAAACGAACAATATCTCATGCTAATTCAAAACTTTTATTTTGAATAGTACTATTGCTCAACCCGCTCATAACTTTTAACTTAAGACTCTGAACTAATTTTTATATTTTGCTGAAATTTCTTTACAAGCCAGAATTAAAACATCGATTACCTCGTCCGTTAATTTTCCTGCTTTTAAAGTATCTAAAGTATCTCTATGCTTTGCATTAAGATATTCTATATAATCACTTTCAAATTCTTTTATTTTATTTACAGGCACATCTCTTAATAAGTTCTTAGAACCAGCATAGATTATCGCAATCTGATCTTCTACAGTATATGGGTCATTTTGTGCTTGCTTAAGAATCTCTACGTTACGTTTTCCTTTTTCGATTACATTAAGTGTTGCAGCATCCAAATCAGAACCAAACTTAGCAAAAGCTTCTAATTCACGAAACTGTGCTTGATCTAATTTTAAGGTACCTGCTACTTTTTTCATTGATTTAATCTGTGCATTTCCACCTACACGAGATACAGAGATACCTACGTTAATTGCCGGACGGACACCAGAGTTAAATAAATCTGACGTTAAGAATATCTGACCATCGGTAATCGAGATTACGTTTGTAGGGATATATGCAGAGACGTCACCTGCCTGTGTTTCAATAATAGGTAATGCAGTTAACGATCCTCCTCCTTTTACTTTATCTTTTAAAGAATCCGGAAGGTCATTCATATCTTTAGCAATTGTATCATCTGCAATTACTTTTGCAGCACGCTCTAATAACCTAGAGTGAAGATAAAAAACATCTCCAGGGTATGCTTCACGACCTGGTGGACGACGTAATAATAAAGATACCTCACGATATGCTACTGCTTGTTTTGATAAATCATCATAGATAATCAAAGCAGGACGACCTGTATCTCTAAAATATTCTCCGATAGCTGCACCAGCAAATGGGGCATACACCTGCATTGGCGCAGGATCTGAAGCATTAGCTGCTACAATAGTTGTATATGCCATTGCTCCTTTATCTTCTAATACTTTTGCTATTAATGCAACTGTAGATGCTTTTTGCCCTATTGCTACATATATACAATATACTGGTTCTCCAGCATCATAAAATTCTTTTTGGTTTAGGATAGTATCGATACAAACCGTTGTTTTACCTGTTTGACGGTCACCGATCACCAACTCACGTTGTCCTCTACCTACTGGTACCATTGCATCAATAGATTTAATACCTGTTTGTAAAGGTTCTGTTACCGGTTGACGAAAAATTACTCCAGGAGCTTTACGCTCTAATGGCATTTCGAAAGTTTCTCCTTCGATTGCACCTTTACCGTCGATAGGGGCTCCTAGTGTGTCTACAACACGACCTACGATTCCTTCTCCTACATTTATAGATGCAATACGTTGTGTACGCTTTACCGTTGCGCCCTCTTTTACTTCTGTAGAAGAACCTAAAAGTACTACCCCAACATTATCTTCTTCAAGGTTAAGTACAATACCTTCTAATCCAGATTCGAACTGCACTAATTCTCCATATTGAGCATTAGATAATCCGTATACACGAGCGATACCATCTCCTATTTGTAATACTGTTCCTACCTCTTCTAATGAAGCTGTTGCTTCAAATCCAGATAATTGTTGTTTTAATATTGCTGATACTTCAGCAGGATTCACTTCTGCCATAACTATTATTATTTCTCTTGATTATTTACAAGAGTTGTTATAAAAATTAATTAGTCCTTTATATAAAATTCCGCAACCTTAATTGCTGATTCTACTTTTGTATAATCTAAATTCTTCAGTTCTTCATTTAATTCTTTTCCTAGATATTCTGAAAGCCCTGTATTGTTTTTTTCTGCATTACCTGCATTAAATTGAAACCCTTTTTTTTGGTCTTTTCTCAATATTCCGTATTTATTTTCAACAACATCCCGCACTACTACTGTCTTATCATTTTCTGATATTATTTCATAATACAAAGAAGTATCAAAACTAAGAGAAGATAAAGCTCCGTCAACCAATTCTAATCCTTTATTCTTCATTTTTGCTCCCAGGTAACATGTTTCGGTTTGATCCTCATTGATAACACAAAAACGAATTCTTTTTTTAGATGCAAAAGATTTATACTTTTCCTTACCTTTTTCATTAATATATTTCAATCCTACACCATTTCCATAAGTATGTCCTACTTCAACCATGCCAGGACCATCAAAAGGATCGGAAGGATCATTTGGTTTCTTAATTTCTTCAAACGCAATTCCTATTTTACCTTCCCATTTTTTATCATCTTCATCGATAATATATCCCTTCTTATCATAAATATTTAAAGAGTTTCTTTTTCTTGTTTCATAATCATCTTTATCCTTTTCATATTGAATAGCTTGTTCTTCTTTTTTCTCTTGATATGCTATTTTTTTTCCTTCATTGATTTGATTACCTAGTACATATCCCTTAGCAACAATATTTTCTACTAATTCTGTAAGAAAATATTGATTGCTTATACCTCCATTTAATTGGGTTCTGTTTTTGTAATCAAAAACAGAACTATTTATCAAAGATACAGTAACAGGAGATAAAATATCAGTAGTGGCCGTAGCAATTAAATTATTATCCAAATCATATATTTTGATTGGCGTAGTTCTTGTGTCGTGATATTTATCCGGAGCATTTACAGTTCCTATTACTTCTGTCCCCATTCTTCCTCCTGATACAATAGTTGTCAAGTCATTTTTAACAAAAGGTTCTATTTTGCTTACCCTATCATCAGCTTCTTTTTGTTTAGCTTTCCCCTTATTTGCTTTTGCCTTAGCTTTACTTTCTGTTGTTGTATTAAAAAATTCTGTAATCTTATTTTGATTTACTGTTCCTTCAATTGTGAAAAATTGATACTTATTCATCAAATGATTTACTATTCCTTTTTTTCCACCACCAAATTTTCTATCAAGATCAACACTATTTGTTTTTTCTTTACTTGGATCAGAAATCTCTAACCATGTTTCTTTTACACCATTAGGAGACATCATTTTTCCTATGTGCTCTACTATTACAAATACATTAGATGTCGAAACATCAGAAAAAGTAAGAATATGGTGAAAATCACCAATAATTCCTCCTTTTGTTGTTATATACTCTGATTCAACTTTAATAGGTATTTCCACCTTATCAATAAGAATAACACCTTTCTTTATTTTAATTTTTTGAGCCGAAGCTGAAAAAACAAAAGTTAAGATTCCTAATAATATTAATATTTTAGAGGTGTTCATATAATTTAATTACTTAATTCTCTTCTTAAGTTAGTAAGCTTATTTGCTATACTAGCATTATATTGCAAATCTCCTACTCTTAATATAAAGCCACCAATAATACTTTCGTCTATGGTATTTTGTATAGTAGCTTCATTTCCTGTTAGTTCTTTTATCTTAGACAAAACTTTTGCGCTTAATGCTTCATCCAATGGTACTGCTGTGATTACTCTTGCTACTTGAGTATTATTTAACTTATCAAACAAAGCAATATATTGTTTAGCAACATCTGCCAGTAAAGCTACTCTTTTATTTTCGATTAATACCTCAAAAAGTTTTTGTGAGATACCTCTGGTATTTTTAAATATCTCGCGTAATGCAGCAAGTTTAAGTTCTCCATTAATCAGCGGACTGTTTAACACCATTCTTAACTCGGCACTACCATTAACTGTAGCGATAATACTTTGCATATCTTTTTGAATATCCTCGGTAGCATTTTTATCCTGAGCTAAACTCAAAACTGCTTTAGCATAACGTATTGCTGCTCTACTCATTTAATTTAGTTTAAAGTAACATCTCCCAACATAGACTCTACTAATTCTAATTGTTTGTCTTTGCTAGATAATTCTTTTCTCACTACTTTTTCAGCGATCTCTATAGAAAGTTCTGCCACTTGATTTTTTAACTCGGCAATTGCTGCTTTTTTCTCGCTTGCTATTGTTGCTTGTGCTTGTGCTACAATTTTATCGGCTTCGGTTTGAGCTTCAGATTTTGCTTCGCTAATGATGTTTTCTTTAAGTTGTCTTGCTTCTTTAAGCATTCCATCACGCTCTGCTCTTGCTTCGTTTAAGATTCGTTCGTTATCTGCTTGCAGGTTTTGCATTTCTTTTCTTGCTTTCTCAGCAGACTCTAATGCATTTTTAATTCCTTCCTCGCGATTAGTTACTGCATCAAGAATTGGTTTCCAAGCAAACTTTCTTAATAATAATAGTAAACCTACAAAGATTAAAATCTGCCAGAAAAACAGACCGAATGAAAAATCATTTATTAACTTCTCCATTATTAATTATATTTTTTTCTTTATTGTTTAATTTAAAAAATCTAATAACAACAACTGTAACCAACCGTTACAGTTGTTGCTTGTAAATTAAGATGCGAATAACGCAGCAAATCCAATACCTTCGATAAGTGCAGCTGCAATAAGCATTGCTGTTTGTATCTTACCAGATGCTTCTGGTTGACGAGCGATAGCATCCATAGCCTGACCACCAATTCTACCGATACCTAAACCAGCACCTATTACGATTAAACCTGCTCCAACAATTCCTGGAATTTCCATAATTATATAATTAAAAATTAAACGTTCAAATTTTAATGATGTGCCTCTTCATTTGCCATACCAAAGTACAACGCAGACAACATCGTGAATATATATGCTTGTAAAGCTGCAACTAATAATTCTAATATAGATAGTGCAAATGCCAACCCAAAGGATAAAGGACCTCCGATCCAGTTTTTAAACAAAAAGATCATCCCTATAATGCTCATTAATACTACGTGACCTGCGGTCATGTTTGCATATAAACGAATCATTAATGAGAATGGCTTGATAAAAACCCCCAATAATTCTATCGGTGCTAAAACCACTTTCATAAAAGTTGGTACTCCCGGCATCCAGAAAATATGCCCCCAATAGTTTTTGTTTGCTGTTAGGTTGGTAATCAAAAATACGATTAATGCCAACGCAAATGTAATTGCAATGTTTCCTGTAACATTAACCCCAATTGGAGTCATACCAAGCAGGTTCAAAAACCATATAAAGAAAAAAACCGTAAGCAAAAAGCTCATGTATTTTTTATATTTTTTTTCGCCAATGTTTGGAATAGCAATATCATCTCTTATAAACAAAACCAAAGGTTCTAAAAAACGTCCCACCCCTGTTGGTATGCTATTGTTTTTTTTGTAAGATCTGGCAAGACCTTTAAACATAAAAAACATAAGTAAGCTTACCAATAGCATACTTACTACGTTTTTAGTAATAGAAAAATCAATTGGCTTAACATTGGAAGGATGGTGATGCTCATCATAATTAATTGTTCCTTCTGCATCTGTTTTGTAGACTTTACTATGATACAGTTTGTAATAATCACCATTAACCTCGGCAACAGCATCTCCATGATGGAACTTAGAAGAAGAAAAAACTTTTAAACCATTGTCCCATAAAATTACTGGCAACGGAAACCCAAAATGGGTACCTGCTTCTTTATCAGAAAACAATGTAAAGTCATGTGAATCTTTAAGGTGATGATCGATAAATCCTTTGATCTCTGTTTTTAAATCTCCTTTACCTTCTTTTTCCGATTCTTTCGCAAATAAATTCGAAGCCGTAAAGACAAAAGTAAAAATCAATAAAAACTTAACTACAGTACGTTTTTGCATTACACGTATAATTTCGGTTCCTAAATTTCGGTGCAAATGTACATAATTATGTTAGATTCTTAAACTATTTTGACTAAATAAGTTGGAGAATATAATCAAATATTTATATTGCTGAAAAACAATCACTTATAATAATTCAAAGTTTTAGAAATACAATATACTTCTAAGATTAAACAGATAGCGTAGGCAATAAAAAAATCTAAAAAGATATTTTTATGAATTTCATAACCGGCTAGTTTTGTAATCCCCATAAAAAACCCTATTTTTATGAGGCTTCCTGCCATAAAAACAAACCCGAGTTGGTCTTTAATTTTTTTACTTAACAGCAGTATTGTGATTATAAATATGATGGTAAAAATGCTATTAAACAGATAAGAAAAATGAATGATATCCATATTTCTTTTTAAGAGGAATGCATTTATAATACCTATATGAATACAATAACCTGTAACAATTACAATTATAAATAGAAATAAAAAACGTAGTAAACTCTTACCCATTATAAGAACTAAGAAACTATTATTATTTACAGAAAAAAGATTTAATTATCCGGCTTGTTAATACGATCTAGTTGCTTAATCACTAAATATATAGATGCGGTTACCCCAAAAAGAATAAACCCCATAGTAAACCATTGTTTTTCGAGTTCACAATAAGCGTCTAATTTTTTACCGGCATAGGCACACAAAAATATGGTAGCTCCCATCTGAAATGCTATTCCTGAGAGAGCTGCGTATTTTTTAAGCTGATTTCCCTTGCCCTTGTTGTCCTGTTGGCTGGGTTTGTCCTGTTTTTTGTTCACTTGGTTTACTCAAAGATTTAACACCGCCTTTCATAGAACAAGATGCATTAAAGTTTGCTCCTGGTTCTACTGCTAATTTACCTACTGTAACTTCGCCTTCGATATGTGCTGTTGGTTTTAAAGACAGGGTGTTGGTTACGATAAGTGTTCCTGAAAACTTACCTTCAAAATCTGCATCAGAGCACTCTAATGTACCGTTGATAAATCCTGATGTACCTACTACTACTTTGCCTGTAGTTTTAAAAGTTCCTTCGATAGTTCCTTCTATCCTAAAACCTCCTTCAGAAATTATATCACCAACAATTTTGGTTCCTTCTGAAATTTTGTTCTGATTACGTGAGAAATCGGTAACATTTCCTTGATCTCTTCCTTTTTTATTGTCTGAAAACATAATGTATAAGGGGGATTAAATGATTATTCTGTTTCTTCTGTCTCGACAGGTTTATAATTTTCCAGATTTTTATGAATCTGCAAAATTCGATAATTAGGGGATGCTATAATAAAATATGGGTTTTCTATCTTTTGATAGTACTTCTTTTTTCTATCCCATTTGGTTAGATCGACACCTCGGGTATCTTCTGTTTTACCTATAGACAATAACTCTGCCAGACCTTCTGCGGCTAATTTATTTCCTTTTGTGTGTACTACTATAAACTGTTGATCTTTGTCATACACATCCAAAGAAACCTTCATTTTTTCATATCTAAGTTCTTTGATAACGGCTTCGATAAGTTCTTTTAACCCTTGTGCTTGATTATTTCCTAAGGTCGAAAAAGGGTAGATCAATTTATGATTTTCTTCTTGCTCCAAACCTGTTAAAAATATATTGTTTTGTGTTTGCGGGATGGTTACCTGATAAATAGTTTGCGCTTTTTTACCTTCGGGGCTTTGAGGATAATTAAGGGCAACATAATTAAGTGCTTCTTTATATGCATCAAATCCTCTATATCGACCTATTGCCTGAGCTTTTAATAATTCAAATTTTGGCAAAAATTCGTCATCTCCTCCAAATTTTGTAATCATTGTTTCGCTTTCTTTTATAACAGATGCATATTTTTGGTTTTGAAAATCCCTATACAACCTGTTATATATAGCTTTTGGGCTATTCTGATCTTCTTTTAAAGCTTCTTCCGGATTCTGAAGAATCTTAGCATATCTGGATTCGCCATGGTTATTAATAATGTCTTGTTTGTATAAATTTGATTTTGATATATTTTCTTGTAATAAATAGATTTTATACAAATTATATTTTGAAGGGACAATCAAACGTTCTTCCGGATTGCTTTGTAGCAAGTTTTCGAACTTATCCACAGATAAATCATACTCTTGAAATTTTTCTTTATAAATAACCCCAAGTTGATAATATGCAAAGTTACGATCTGTTCTTAGGCTATCGATCGTAGTTGGGTCTGTTGGTAGCTGAGCTATATATGTTTGTGGATCAAATACCGGATCGGTATCTATAGAATATTCTGTTTTTTCCTTTTCTTCTGTTTCTGAAACTGCTCTTGGGTTAGAGATACTTGATACTCTCCAATTATCCTGTAGTTCTCTATTGCCATAAGTTCTCTTAAAAGTGGTTTTACCATAAGCTACCGTAGTTTGGTTATAGAAATAAAAAGTAGTTTCTTTTGCTTTTGGTCCTTTTTCGTTTGTTCCCAATCCTCCTGGTTGTTTAAATCTTTGCTCAACTGGCAATCCGTCTTTTATTTTGGCTATTTCTGCTGCCTTTTCTGCAGCGATAGCTTTTTCTTTTAAAGCGTTGGTATACTCAGAATAATAAGCGATTTTTTCTTCTGGTGACATTGCAAACACAGTAAGAATACTATCATTTGTTTTAGCTATACCTTCATACAAAATTACATCATCCAGATTATCCCGTTTTTTCTTTAATACTCTATATCGCTTTGAGTCTACAATCATTCTTTGTAGTGTACTGTCATAATATGCTCCAGAAATTGCATATTCTTTTTTATCAAAGTTAATATCCCCTAATGTATAGTAATTTATGGATTCTAAATATTTGTCATCAGATTTTGTACGCAGTGATTTGTTATAATATGTCACTGCCAAATCTATAGAATCCAGGGTTTTAAAGTATTCTGCCTTTTGGTTGTATATTTTGTCTAAAAAAGGTCTGTTTTCTCTATTTTCTTCCAGATCTGTTAGCAATTCAAGAAATTCTTCTTTGTTACCTGTTTCATAATTAAAATTTCGGGCTTTTGCCATATATGCATTCATCATATATCTTCTTGGCGTTTTTCTGTTTAAATCAATTACCTGATCAAAAACATAGTTAGCACTATCCTTATATCCTAATTCATTTAGCAACTGCCCTTTTATATACAAGTAACGACCTCTTTCTTCATTTTTTTTGGTATGTACAGCCGCTTTAGCAATATAAGTAACCGCAGAATCTTTTTTTTCCAGATTAATATATGCCTGGGCCATCATAGCTACTGCATCTGCATAATCCTGAGAGTCCATATATTCTTGTTCGATCATTCTGGTAAGATCTTCTATTGCTTTTTCATTATTGTCCAAACGAAGATTAGTTTTGGCTTTCCAGACTTTGGCATGATTAATTGTATTGCTCGAAGGATATTTATATAAAATATAGTTAAAAGCTTCTAGTGCCGGCACAAATCGCTGTTCAAAATATCTTGCTTTACCTAATAATAAAAAAGCTTCATCCATTTTTGGATTACGCTCTCTATTATCAATTAGCATGCTATGCTTTTGAATTGCTTTTACCGATTTTTCTTCAGCTCTGTCAAAATTTTTATTTAGTACCTCACCAGGAAGCCTGACATCCTCACTTACAATCATTCTTTCTACTGGCAATAGCTCCCAAAAATTATCCTTGTAAGACTGGATAATCTCTTCCTTACCATCATCATAAGCTAATCGCCCGTTATATAGCGTATTATTTTTTGTAGTAACATCATGCCATACACGATTTACAAACTTGTCTTTTTTACGAGAACAAGCCAATGCTACAATAGCCAAAAGTACCACCAAGGTGGTTTGTGATATTTTTCTTCCCAAACCAGATAATTTATATGTGTGATAACTAAAAAAAAAGTTTTTTAGTATGTTTATAATATACAAAATATAGAGTGTACGTTGTAAAAATACATTTCTTTCGTTAAAAAACAGGTTGTCGAGATATTTTTTGTGTTCAAATGTTATATTATTATACATCATTAGCTTTAAAAACAAAAATTTAGAATTTTTAAACAAAACAATCCCACCTTATTAAACTTGATTTTTTGTTTATCTATAATGCATTAATCCTCTTCTAAAATATGGCAACCATACGATATTGCTTACTTATACAAGCAATCTTAATTCTTTTTATTTCTGGGGGTATCTTTTTTAAATATAAGAGAAATCTAAAAAGCTGGACTATCGCTTTTTTTTCAGGAATATTTGGTTTAGAAATTTTAGTATTTCTTTATGGAACCAGCAAGATCTCCATAATATACCCTCAATTTTTAGGTTGGTTTTATTTTAATATGGGCTTTCTATATGGTCCCTTTTTATGGTTTCATTTTCAATCTTTTATCTGTGGCAAAAACCGATATTCAAAAGTAGATAGTTTACATTTTATAGCTTTTATAATCATATATATATATTTAATAGATGTGCTAATAGTTCCTAACGAAGAACGTATGCAATACATTAGGATTCATTTTTTGGATAGAATAATGCCTATAAATTATGCCAGAGCCGTTCATCAGTTACTATATGCGATTATTATCCTTTATATAACTGGAAAAAATAAAACAAAGTTATCTTCAAATGTATTAATTTACTTACTCACACTTTCTATTATATATATCTGTTCTACTCTAATTATTTCATTTTTCACCTTATTTGCCGATGGATGGCGTCAATTTGCATATTACTACTTGTTTAATAATACTATGATTTTTGTAATTGGAATCCTTCTGTACAAAAGACCAGAGTTTCTTAAAGAGATGAAGAAAAAATATTCAACCTCAACATTGAATTATAATGATATGATCCTAATTCAAAATAAAATTAATCATTTGTTTACTCATGACACGGTCTTTCTAAAAAACGATCTTACCATAGGCTATTTAGCGGAGAAGTTAGATGTGAAATCCTATCAAATTTCTCAAACTTTTTCTGAACTTATCAGAGAAAATTTTAATGATTATGTAAACAGGCATAGAATTGCATATTCTCAAAAACTACTAAAAAACCCTTCTTATACTATTTATAAAATAGAAGCCATAGCGATAGAATCTGGTTTTAACAATAAGGTTACTTTTTACAAAGCTTTTACAAAATACACATCAACCACTCCTTCTAAATACCGAAGCCTAAATAAAAAGAGTAAAAAATAATTTAAGTTAACGTTTTACAAAGGTTTTTATGCTTCATAAATCATGATTGGCAGGTAATTTTATGATGAATATTAATTTATTAATCCGTTAAATACAAAAAATCATGAAAAAGTATTTCTTAAAATCAAAAGGGCAAATTTTAAAAACTTCATTTGTCTTAACATGTTCCATTTTATTATCCATTTTTCTAATGACTCCACTAGAGAGCCTGAATGCAAACAACTTAAAAAAGCCCGCTTTAGAAAATATGGATTGTACTACTGGATGGAGACCAGTGGGCGAAAGTTGTTCTTGTATCGCTAGTTTTTGTTCAAAATATAGAATAGATAGAAAATATCGTTTTTGCGGAGGAATGGAAATAGCAACTAATGAATATCGAGATGTCTTTATCGGCTTTTCTATTGGGTGTAATTAATCTAATCTTTTCTAAATTTTTAACTAAAATATATACCATGAAAACACACAAGTTTATAGTTTATATCAGAGTATTCTTCATCTACATACTTATATTTACAAGTTGTAGTAAAGAAGACATCATTGTTTTTGAAGAAACAAAAGAAAAAGACTTGAATTTTGAATATTACAAAATTGATTTAAGCAAACCTTATACCGATCTATCAAAAGATAAAAGATTTAAAGATTTAACAAAGCAACAAGTTTTAAGTATTCTTAAATATTATTCGCCTAACACTATCAGTACATCAAAGCAAAACTGTAGTAACTGTGTTCATCATGTAACAAGTATCGATTCTAGACTTATGCCTTCGGATTCTGGCTGCGACATACATTACAAATGGACAAATACAGGATGTTTAAAAGGAAAGATGAAATTAATTAATAGTTGCAACCCTACGGTAGGTTCGGCAGTAATAATGGATACAGGAATACCTGAGGGACATGTAGCCTATGTAGAAAAAATTGTTTATCAATTTGGAGATCCTTTACTTAAAATTAATGAAGGTAACCGACCTAGTGGAGTATGTCGTACAGTTTGGTTGTCTGTTGATGACGCTATGATTAAAGGATACCAAAATCCAAATAGAAGCATAAATTGTTCAAATGGGCCTTTTTATGCTTGTGCATCGCCATATTCAAGCTGTTAGTATATACTTTTAAATAAATCAAGATTCAGGTTTTTTTAATCGTAAATCGCCTGAATCTTGATTATTCTATATCCAAACTACTCTCCTTACCAAAATACTCTTCCAATTCTTTTAGAGTGGCTTCTGAGGTAGAAAGATCTTTTACTACAACCCCTTTATCCAAAACTACTATTCGCTCACAGACTTCGGTAACGTGTATTAAATCGTGACTAGATAATAAAATGGTAGTGTTTGGATCTGCAGATAATTCTTTAATTATTTTTTTTAATCTAATCTGGGTAGTTGGATCCAAATTGGCAAATGGTTCGTCTAAAATAATAACTTCTGGATTACCAATAAGTGTTGCGACAATTCCTACTTTTTTTTGATTTCCTTTAGAAAGATCTCTTAGATATTTTTTTTGACCTAAAATTTCTCCATGAAAAAAATCTTCAAATTGGGATAATAAAGCATCTACATCTGCTTTGTTTTGACCACGAAGTTCTCCTATAAAATAAAAATACTCTTCCGCAGTTAAATATCCTATTAAAAATGTTTCGTCTATAAAGGCCGAAGTAATCGATTTCCATTCTTCACTTTTATTAACTTTAATACTATTGTTTTCGATATACCCTGTAGTTGGTTGTATTAAATCTAATAAGGTACTAAACAAGGTTGTTTTTCCTGCTCCATTGTTACCTACAAGTCCAAAACTTTTTCCTTTTTGTATTTCCAAATGCTCAATATTCAATACGGTATTTCCTGTGTATGTTTTGGTAAGGTTATGTATTGTTATCATCGATTTTATTTTTTTTGTTTGTATGCAAAGAGTGTTTTATACTTCTCTGCTTTATAAATTCTTTCTATTTTACTAAAAACAGCATCTTTAAAAGCAAAACCTGCTATTCCTGCAATTGCCACCAAAGCATATCCCAAATAAGGATTATAGGTATAATAGCCTATGGCATATAACACCATTGGTAAAGCCATTTTTGGCAATGCAAGCATCATGGTTTTTATATTAAACGCTTGTTTGTCCCCAAATGCATTTTTGTTACTGGTTAAATCAATTGGTGTTTTTACATAAGCTCCTGCCCATAATACTATATGAGAGTTTACCCCTATATTATAGATTGCTGCTACTACTATTGCCAGATAAACTTCCCATCCATAGTACAAATATCCTGATGCTAAAACTGTAGAAATTAATGTTGCAATTACCATCAACCACCATTTTGAGGATAAATATTCTTTATACCGAATGTTCTGACTCATTAGTAATGGATAATAAGAACTATCCCAACTAGGAACAAACTGACCAAAGCTTAATAGAAATCCCCCTGTGACAAAAATTGCTGCAAAAATCCTCCAAACTGGTCCATCATAGGCTTCTACAGCACCAGTAAAAAACAATAATCCGTAGAACAAGAATAAAAAACTAACTATAACCGTGGATCTGGCTCTTTTATTCCTTTTAATCAGCTTTATATCATTTTTAAGAAAGGTTGCGGTTTTACCAAATCTGTTTAACCAATCCAGATTTTCTGTTTCTATATTACTTGCCTTGCTTGCCAATCCTTCATCCAGATATAAATCTTTTGTAAAAGACCTAAAGGATACTATCCATAACGATATCAAAATAATTATGGGTGCGATAGATAAAAAAGGAATCTGGTATAATGCAGTAAAGAATGGGGCGGTATAAATCGTAACATCAAAGTATCCAAAATATTGTAGCACTCCAAAAATGGCTAAAACACCTCCTATAATAAATATGAGGTTATCTTTTTTATTTAAAATTATATTTAGGAAATTGTTACCGTAAATTAATGCAATCAATCCTATATTCCATAATAATACGTTAATAGCAGGATGTCCATTTTTTATCAATACTATAGAGAATGGAATAAAAAAGAATGTATGGATTATATTAAAAAATGAAAATATTGTTTTGCCAAAGGCAAAGTGTACTATTTTATTTTTCTTAAACGGAAGAAGCAATAGGGGTTTAATATTTATCACGGGCATTTTTTGCAGGGCATACCGAAGCAACAGATCAAATACAAACCAATAAACCAAAAACTTGTTTATAGTATCTAATGGATCCAAATTTAGGTTTTCTTTGATAAAATAATAAAAACCAACACCGCCAGAAGTCATCATAATGATAATCCATATTGCCCAGAATCCCATAAACAACTTCATAAATAGCCCAGAAGTTAAAGAAGCTGACCTCCAAAAAGATTTCCATTGCAGTGTAATAAAATGCTTAAACATAAAGAAGGGTGTTTATACTACTTAGTAAGCAAAAACACTATTTTGTTACAAAAAAATATCGCAAGATGCAAATACGATATGATCAAGTGTACTAAAAATTTCTTTCTTTTGGACGTGACCCAAGGGTCGAGCTATCCGCTTTTACTCCTCGTACTTCCTGCCGTCAGACTGTGGGGTAACCGCTACTATCTCTCACGCAAAAAAAGTGGACTCTATTTTATACTATCGCAAAACGTTTTTTGTAAAATATTACTAAATAAATCATTGTTTTTAGACTACTTACAAAGAAAATTGTCATAATCCCTAAATTAATATAATAAAGAGGCGAAGGTTCTTCAATCTGTGGGATTATGTAGTAATTCAGTGCAAAAAATAAAGACACTAATGCCCCAAAGTTACCAATGAAAGAGAATTTCTTTTTTCCAAAAACAAACAATGGAATAAACATTACCATTACCATAAGAAAAGTGGGAAAAAACAGTGTCAAAAAACTCTCGATATGAAAATAGGAATATATATTCTTAAACACCCAAAAACAAAGTATACTGGCAAAAATCACTTGCCATGAGTACAAATTTTTCAAAAATTGTTTTGTTACACTTCTAAAAATTTTCCAATCAAAAGATTTACTGCCTTGTTTTTCTAAGGATGCTTTATTTTGTACCATGTAGTCTTTAAAAATAGAATAAAAGCCTCTTTTGTCCCCATCATTCATCTTTTCTTCAATTTCAGAAGCTACATGATCTATCATTTCTATCCTAATATCTTCATAAAAAATGTCAGAATTTGACAAATATGTATCTATAAACTGGATATCCTCTTTATTTAATTTCTTTTCCATATCAAGTAATGTTCCATTTTGGATTTACAATAGTTTGCATAGTGCGGATATATTCTTCTAGTTCAGATAACCTATTAGCCGTTTCTTTTGTCCCTTTTTGAGTAAGTTTATAGTATTTGCGAATACGATTATCTACTTTTTGCATTTCTACATCCAACAAACCTTCAGCTTCTAATTTATGAAGTGCAGGATAAAGAGCTCCTTCAGTAATATTAAGTTCTCCCTTAGTAATTTCTTTCACTTTTTGAGTTATCTCATATCCATACATCTTTTCGCTTCCTTCCAAAAGTTTTAAAATAATGGTATTGAGACTACCTTTATATAATTTAGAATTTCCCATTCTTATAAGAATTTGCGATCAAATATATACATAATATTCTTATGCATACATCTTTTAAATATATAATTTTGTAAGAAAACATATCCCCTTCTGCTGTATTTGCTATTTTTGCAAAAAAAATTGTAATGTCTGGCTTTCATAAATTATCCATACAACGTGTTATTCGAGAAACTGTTAATGCTGTTTCTATTATATTTGAAGTACCATCGGCTCTTAAAAGGGTATACTCTTTTGTTCCGGGGCAATATGTTACCATAAAAACCTCTGTTGAGGGAAAAGAAATCCGCAGAGCCTACTCTATTTGTAGTTCTCCTAAAAGTGATATACTTAAAGTTGCTGTTAAAGAAATACCCGGAGGGTTATTTTCGGTTATTGCAAATACTAAGTTAAAAGAAGGGGATATTCTGGAAGTACACTCCCCTGAAGGGAATTTTTTACTTACTCCTAATTCTGAAGTAAACCATACCTATGCTGCCTTTGTAGCTGGTAGTGGTATTACTCCTGTAATGAGTATGGTTAAATCTGTTTTGGAAGAAGAACCTAAAAGTCGTTTTGTATTAGTTTACGGTAATAAATCGATTGAAGAAACTATTTTTCATACTGAACTATCTGAATTACAAACAAAATATGCTGATCGTTTATTTATTGAATTTGTATATAGCAGAAGTGAACCAAAAAATGCTCTTTTTGGTAGAATTGAAAAGCCTGTAGTAAATTATGTGTTAAAAAATAAGTATAAAGATTTTTCTTTTCATTCTTTTTATTTGTGTGGTCCTGAAGAAATGATCAATACTGTAAAAGATATTTTATTAGAACGAGGTGTTGAAAAAGATTCTATTCATTTTGAATTATTTACCAGTAGTGCTGAAAAAGCAGAAATTGATACTAATCTAGATGGAAAATCTACTATTACTGTAATTGTTGATGATGAAGAATTTAACTTTGTCATGGATCAAAAAAAGACTATTCTTGATGCTGCTTTAGATAAGGATATTGACGCTCCATATTCTTGCCAAGGTGGTGTTTGCAGTTCTTGTATTTGTAGAATTACCGAAGGAAGTGCAGTAATGGAAAAAAATAGTATCCTAACCGATAGAGAAATAGAAGAAGGATTAGTTCTGGCTTGTCAGGCGCACCCTACATCTGCTACCATTAAAGTGGATTTTGATGATGTTTAAACGCTTAATTTATTAACCGCTTCTACAACCGTTTCTGGCTTAATCGTGTACATTATTTTTTCATAACCAGGAGGGACTTTGTTGCCATAAATTGAAGTCGGAATCTGGTCATATTTTGCCAAATCAGATAAAATAGCATTTTCTATAGGTTGTGCAAAAGGCATAAAGCCTGCAAAAGGATGGGTTACTCCCCACAGGGTAATTGTTGGCACTCCGTACATTGCCGATAAATGCGCATTACCGCTATCCATAGATAGCATTACATCCAGATTGCTTATAAGCTTCAATTCCTCTTCAAAAGATAATTTACCTACTATATTTGTTACATTCTTATACTTGCTGTCTATATTGTTTAAAATATCCTTTTCTTCTTTACCTCCTCCAAAAAGAAAAATTTCAAATCTATTTTCTTTATCCAAAGATTCGATAACTTTAACCATTAATTCTAGTGGGTAAGTTTTGCTTTCATATTGTGCAAAAGGTGCAATACCCAACCATTTTTTTGTAGAATTTTGAGTTACAGAAAGGATCTCGGGTGTTAATGGTTGTTTTTTTGGAAACTTATGTTTTTCAAGATCTATAGGATATCCTAATGCAGAAAAAACATCTGCATATCTTTGATGTGTTGATTTTAACTGTTCAAATACTTTATTTTTTGATCTGGTAAGTGCTTTTTTTTCTGCCCTCCCTTTATCAATCTGAACTACTTTTTTTCCTTGTAATGTAAACAATGTTTTTAATACATTGGATCTTAGCACATTATGCAGATCTGCTATTTTGTGTATACCTAGTTCATTTAACTCATTTGCTAATCGGGTAAGTCCAAAAAAACCTTTATGCTTTCCGTTTACATCTGCCGGATATACCTCCAGGTTTTCAATATCTGAAAACATTGGTGCAAAGAATTTTCTTGTAAGCACCGTTAGTTTAACATTGGGACAGGCAGCCCTAAAAACCCTCAAAACAGGAACGATCATTGCTACATCCCCCATAGCAGAAAGGCGTATAACCAGAACGTTCGTTTCACTTTTTTTTAACTGCTCGCCATCCTTACTTTTCTCCACGTAATACAGGGTTTAGTTCCTCATCATTATACATTTTCATTTGTTTATATACTTTCATGTATTTATCCCCATTTTCAATATCTTTTAGCAAGGTGTCTATTGCTGTAGACAGGTCTACTTGTTGCTCTAATAATATATTTAGCTTTTTTTGGCACGTATCTTTATGTGTACTTGTTGCATCTTCTCTAATAGTTTCGGCATGCATGTGATATACTTTTAGTGCCAAAATAGATAACCTGTCTACTCCCCATGCCGGACTCTCTGTATTTATTGTAGCATTGTTTTTTGGGTCTACATTTTTATACTGTTCCAAAAAATAGCTATCGATATATTCCACCATATCTGTTCGATCCTGATTAGAGGCATCGATCTGCCTTTTCAATTTTAAAGCTGCTACAGGATCTATTTCGGGATCTCGTATAATATCTTCATAATGCCATTGTACTGTATCAATCCAACATTTACGATACAACAAATGCTCTATTGCCTGTGATTTACTATCATAAGGGTTAGAGAACTCTTGATCTACACTATCAATCTCGTGGTACTTTGCTATAACTTCTTTAAAAATGGAATTTGCTTTATTACTAAACATATATACTAATTATTTTTTTTAATATGTATTTTATAGATTGGGTTTTATATATCTCAAATTTACTGCTCTATAACTTAAATCATTTTTATGCTAAAAATACTTGTTATAATCCAAAACATAAGTTTTATGAGTACTATTAGTTTTTTAAACACGGCAACATCTATTCTTGAGCGGGTACAAAGGTATTATATTTTGAATAGTATTCCTTATATAAAGGATACGCTAATTATCTTATTATATAAATACCAGAATAAATGGCAAACAAATAAACACCCATATATTAATTTCTTTGGCAAACAAGTGATAATCCATTTCTAAATATGTGGTGCCAATTAGTGCAAGCGGCGGGGTTATGAAAAACAACTCTGACGTGCTTTTTTCCGGAGCTATAACTCCTACTCCAATAGCCAAAATCAAATACATTATAACAATGCGTGCTATAGGTTTTGTTTTTGCTGCTTTTCTTCCAAATTTAATAAGATATATAGAAAAAAAGAACACTATGCAAATTATTAATATCCCTACAGAAAAAAGATGATCTTTTGCTAAATAACCCTGAAATGAAAATGAAAAAGGTTTTATATGGGATCTAAGTGAAAAAAAAGAATCGTACAAAATTAATGTAATGCAATTGGCAAACACATAAACTGTAATAATACCTATAAATGGAATAATCCAATTTCTATAATTTTTAGGTTCAAAAAAAAATACCCCAAAAAAGACCAAAACCAAAAACCCTATACTCCAAAAATATGCCAGCGATGCCAAAGCTATACAGATAGATGCGTTAAATACTTTTGCTTTTATATTCTTTTCATTACGGATATACGAAATATTTTGTAATGCCATTAATACCAACATATTAGACAATAATACCTGAAAGCTTATTAACGATCTTGGCAACATAGCTGTAAGAAATGCGTATAATAGTATAGTAAATGTCCCTTTGTTGATAAGATCGTTTTTTTTGGCTACAAAATTAAGCACCAACATTGGAAGTATATATATAAAAAAGCTTAGCACTGTTAAAAAAACATCACTGCTGTTCACATTAAAACCCCTTTTATAATGAGCTATACCAAAGAGTAAAGCCATATATAATGCAACTGCAATATAATTAATAGGTTTAGATTTACTAAAAAAGCTTGATAACACTAGTATTTTTTATATTTTTGTACAATACAATATATATTGTTTTTATTTACCATAAAACTAATTTATAAAAAGTTTATAGTTTACTACTTTATGCTTTTTATTAAGAAAATATAAAATAAGTTATGAAAGATTTTTTTGAAGCAATAGCGTCTCTTTTTGTAGATGTATTATTTGCTCCTTTTGATGCATTAAGAGCATTAGAATTAGAAAGTTGGGCAGGAGCTAATATCCTTAATTGGCTATTTATGTTGGTTGGATTTGCTGCTTTTTTATATTGGATGAAGGAGTTAAAGAAATTTAACGATAATGATGAAGAGAATAGAGATCCTAAAGCGCATTCGTTTTTAAATTAAACTTCCTTTCTTTATAAAAGAATTTTGATTTATAAAAAATCCGGGATAGAAATTTCTATCCCGGATTTTTTATGTTTAATCAACCTCTTTCTCTGAGAAAGATTACGAAGTACATTTTCAAAAAAACATATATTGTTTTCCAGAAGAAGCTTTAGAAATTAAACCTTACAGATCAAATCCTAAATCTTTTCTGTAATACATTTTGTCAAAATGCAGCTTTTTTATGCTTCCGTATGATTTTTTAAGTGCTATTCTAAAATCCTCATCAAACGAAGTTACAGCGATTACTCTTCCTCCGTTAGTTATTACTTTTTGGTCATTATCAAGCTTTGTACCTGCATGAAAAACAACAGAGTCCAAAATTGTATCCAAACCTTTGATTTCTTTATCTTTTTCATAAGTTTCCGGATATCCTCCTGAAACTACCATTACCGTTGTAGCACTCCTGCTATCCAATTCAAGTTTTATAGTATCCAAAGACTGTGATCCTACATGAGTAAACAATTTGACTAAATCTGTTTTTACTCTTGGCAATACTACTTCAGTTTCAGGATCTCCCATCCTAACGTTATATTCAATTACTTTTGGATCATCTCCTACTTTTATTAATCCAATAAAAATAAAACCTTTGTAATCAATTTTTTCTTTGGCTAAACCATCTACTGTTGGTTTAATAATTTGTTTTTCGATTTTTGCCATTAATGCTTCATCTACAAAAGGAACCGGGGAAATAGCACCCATACCACCCGTATTTAAGCCTGTATCTCCTTCTCCTATACGTTTGTAATCTTTGGCTGTTGGTAAAGTCACATAATTTTTACCATCGGTAAGCACAAAAACACTAAGCTCTATGCCATCTAAAAACTCTTCAATTACTACTTTTTCACTTGCAGTTCCGAATTTTTTATTGGTTAACATATTCTCCAATTCAGATTTTGCTTCCTCTATATTTTGAAGAATCAATACTCCTTTACCTGCTGCTAAACCGTCTGCTTTTAATACATAAGGGGCTTTTAGTGTTTCTAAAAATTGTTTTCCTTCATTTATAGTAGCTGCCGTAAAGCTCTGATACGCGGCAGTTGGTATATTATGTCGAATTAAAAACTCTTTAGCATATTCTTTACTTCCTTCTAATTTTGCACCTTCTTTAGACGGACCAATAATCACAAGGTTTTTTAATTGATCGTCTGAAGCTAAAAAGTCGCTAATTCCTTGAACCAAAGGATCTTCTGGTCCAACTACTACCATTTCTATTTTTTCTTTTATTACCAGGTCTTTAATTGCAATAAAATCTGTTACTGCTATTGGAACATTAATTGCTATACTTGCAGTACCTGCATTTCCCGGGGCTACAAACAAAGTTTTACAAAGTGGGCTTTTGGCGATCTTATAAGCAAATGTATGTTCTCTACCTCCTGATCCTAATACTAAAATATTCATGATGTAATATGGCTTGTTTTTATGGATTCAAAAATAGTTTATTCGTGGTTGTATAACTAATTGTTTGTAATAAAAACTGAAGGTCTGATAATAGATTTTCATCTCTAATCTGGTGTAAATCTATCTTCATTAAAAAAATTTAAAAAATTTACTATCCTAATTAAATCTAATCAATGGTATCATTTCGAATAATCCTGCTACTTAAAATACTTCTTTTTTTGAGCAATAAAGGAATTATTATAGAAAAAAACACTATACCATTAAATCGAACTAACATAGACTCAAACAACAAGGATATAAAAAGAATTAAAAACACAGAAAGCGCATTTGGGTTTCTTTTCATTCTCATTGCCAGTAAAATAAAAATACTAATCAAAATACAAAATCCAATAATACCGGTTTGTAAAAAGGTTTGTAAAAACTGGTTATGAGCATTATAATTGTTTTCATAATTAAGTGTATATCCCAACTCGTTATACTTTTTAAGTAACACATCATTTGCATCTCCAACGCCATAACCAAATATGGGAGCTTCTTCTATTAATTTAATACTTGCATCCCAAGAAAGCATTTTAGATTTTTCTAAAGTAATATTTTCAAGATTTGATCTCTCACTAAAATTCTTGATCTTTGTATATAAACCCGCTACTCTAGGGTTATTAAGAAACAATATCAACCCCATAAAAAATACGATAAACATGGTGTATCTTTTTTCTTTATTTCTAATATCTATAATTAGTAACAAAGACATTATCGTCAAAATAAGATAGGATGATATAGAAGCTAATAAAAAAAGATACAAAAACAATAACACAACCACTATTAATTGTATTCCAGATTTCAATTTGTTTCTAAGATAATAACTTAGCACTAATAATATATATATAGAAACATAATTAGAATTTACAGATTTAGAAAAATTAGAACCTATAAAAAAATGATGCCATTCTTTACAGAAACTATCTAAAAATGAGAAAAGTTTAAAGTCTTGCTTTTCATTAACGAGGTATTTTAATGCATCATTTACTGCATAACATGAGTTAATAAAGAATGAAACTATAAGTCCCATTAGCAAAAAATCAAATAATCTTTTTACTGTCGCTGCATCTTCTTTAACAAACAAAAAAATTACAGGAAATAGCAAAAGAGATAAAGATCGTTGTATCAGACTAATTCCGTCTAAAAAGTTGTCTGTGTAAATGAGTCCGAAGCACATTATTAAAAAATACAATGGAAAAACGAGGACAGATTTGTCTAAAACAAATTTTTTTGGGTATTTAATTACAATAGCAACTCCAAAAACTATAGATACTATAAAAAATGGGGTTGGTAAATTAATACCTAATGGTAATAGGAAAAAAGCTATATATAAAGAGTTCCAAAACGTCATCACAACCCAATGATCTTCCTTGTAGAACATGTTAATAATCTTGGATGTTATTGTACTTAATTGCACTTGTGATGAACTCTCTTTAGAAGCAGTTAATTTTTTATCTAAATATATATTGTAGTTTTACTCTTATAAATATTTGTTTTTTGAAAATCAATAACCCCGGAGCAAACTCATGAGGTATGTTTCCAAAAATATGTTTTGTTTTTGAGGCAAGCCTCGGATAATTATTAGACTATTTATTAGGGATAAACTTCATTAATATGCTTTTTCTTCTCCTTTGATTGCATTAATGGCGGTAAGAAAGGTAATTTTAATATCGAGAAGCAATGACCAATTTTCTACATAAAAAATATCATACTTAACTCTATTAACAATATCTTTATTAGTTTCTATTTCTCCTCTAAAACCACTTACCTGAGCAAGTCCTGTAATACCAGGTTTTACAAAATGACGAACCATAAATTTATCTACATTTCTGGCAAATTCTTCATTATGTTTAACCATATGAGGCCTAGGCCCTACCACAGACATTTCTCCTTTCAAAACATTTAAAAATTGAGGAAGTTCATCTATACTTGTCCTTCTTATAAATTTTCCAATCCTAGTTACCCTTGCATCTCCTTTGGTAGCTTGATTTGCACTATTGCTGGGTTTCATGGATCTATACTTATAACAATAAAACTCTTTGTAATCTAATCCATTTCGTCTTTGTTTAAAAAACACAGGTCCTTTAGATTCTAATTGAATTAGCAATGCTATTAATGGTGTTAACCAAGAAAGAATTCCAACCAAAACAAATAAAGATAACAAAACATCAAAAGTTCGTTTTATAAATTTATTTATATAATCATCTAATGGGATTTCACGAAATGACAATACCGGAATATATTCATAATAATTAAAAATCATTTTTTTTGTAAAAATATCTTTATTATCAGGTATAAACTTCAAGATTTTTAAATTATTTTCTGTGAAATTAACTATATCTCTTAATTGGTTATTTGATAGTTCTGCTATAGAACAGTATACCTCATCTATTTCATTTTCTATTATAAAATTAAAACAGGTTTCCAAATCAAAATCAGGTTTATTTACACAGAATTTTTTTTGAAATTTATACCCAAAATCAGGTTTCTCTTTAAAAATCTTAATTAGTTGACTTGTTTTTTTGTTATCACCAATAACAACTACTTTTCTTATATTTCCTCCAAATATTCTGTACTTAGATAATAAATATAGAAAAACAAATTTAAAAAAAGTTACTGCATAGATTGTTGTAAGAAAATACTTTCCCATTTCCCATCTACTAATATTTGGTTGTTTAAAAAACCCAATAAAAGCATAAAGAATTAGCGCGAAAATCAAAAACTGTCGAATTAGTGAGGACAAAATATGAATTACTTTTGAGAATCGTTTTATATCATAAAACTCATTTTTTATAGAAAGGACAATCCATAAAACCGAAATATAAAATGAAAATAAAAGGTTTTGGTCAATATTGGTTTGAAATAATAAAGTTGTAAGATTTAAAATAAATAAATCTATCAAACAAAAAAATGGATTTATGTATGTTGAGTATCTTCTTATTTTAGCTTTCATGAAAATCTAATTGTTTTTTATAAAATCTCTATGTTCGCTTTTTCGGAGTTCTTCTACAGAAAATTCTTTAAAATAATCCAAAGTTAATTTCATTCCTTTGGATCGATTGGTTTTTGGTTCCCAATTTAAAATTTCTTTAGCTTTACTAATATCAGGTTGTCGTTGCAAAGGATCGTCTGTTGGGAGTGGTTTATATACTATTTTTTGGTCTGTGCCTGTAAGGTTTATAATTTCTTCTGCAAACTCTTTTATAGTGATTTCATCTGGATTACCAATGTTAACAGGATATATATAGTTACTAAAAAGTAATTTATAAATACCTTCTACTTGGTCATCTATATAACAAAAAGATCGGGTTTGTGATCCATCACCAAATATGGTAAGATCCTCACCTCGTAATGCCTGGCCAATAAATGCTGGCACTACCCTGCCGTCATTTAGTCGCATTCGCGGGCCATAGGTATTAAAAATACGTGCAATTCTAGTCTCTAACCCATGATAGGTATGATATGCCATAGTGATCGACTCCTGAAACCGTTTTGCCTCGTCATATACTCCTCTGGGGCCTATAGTATTAACATTACCATAGTACTCTTCATTTTGAGGGTGTACTAAAGGATCTCCATATACTTCACTGGTAGATGCAATTAAAATCCTAGCTTCTTTTTCTTTTGCCAATCCCAAAAGATTATGTGTTCCCAAAGATCCTACTTTTAAAGTTTGAATTGGGATTTTAAGATAATCTATCGGACTTGCCGGGGATGCAAAATGTAAAATATAATCTAATTTTCCTGGAACGTGAACAAACTTTGTAACATCATGATTATAAAATTCAAATTGTTTCAATTTAAACAGATGCTCTATGTTTTTTATATCTCCTGTGATCAGGTTATCCATACCTATAACATGGAAGCCTTCATTTATAAATCGATCGCATAGATGGGACCCTAAAAAACCTGCTGCTCCTGTAATTAGTATTTTCTTCAAAAGATATTTTTTTCAAAAATAACAATTCAAAAGAATAGAAATGTCATAAAACTAAAAAACTGTATGATTTCAATATATAATTCCAAAATTGTATATTCAAAATGACGTGGTCATTACTGGTTTTTATAGAATATCTTTTCTTCCAATAGAAAAATAAGAAATCTCTTCTTTTTCAACATCGCTTATGTCGTACAAATTTCTACCATCAAAAATCACATTTTGTCTAAGACTATTTTTAATCTTTTGAAAATCAGGAGTTCTAAAAATACTCCATTCTGTACAAATAATTAAAGCGTCCGAGTTTTCTAAAGCATCATACATTGTTTTAGAAAATTGTATTTTACCTTCATATTTTCTGCCTACATTATCCATTGCTTCTGGATCAAAAGCTTTAATATTGGCTCCTGCTCTTAATAATTTATCGATAAGATATAATGATGGGGCTTCTCTAATATCGTCTGTTTCAGGTTTAAAAGCTAATCCCCATATTGCAAACGTTTTATTTTGCAGATCATTATTAAAGTATTTTTTTATTTTTGGAAATAAAATAGTTTTCTGATTATCATTTACTTTAATTACAGAATCTAAAATCTTAAATTCATATTCAGAGTCTTTACCAGATTTATACAATGCTTTCACATCTTTAGGAAAGCAAGAACCTCCGTATCCTATCCCGGGAAATAAAAATCTCTTTCCTATTCTAGAATCGGTCCCCATCCCTATCCGTACTTTATCCACATCTGCGCCAACCTTTTCACAATAGTTAGCGATCTCATTCATAAAAGTGATTTTAGTCGCTAAAAAGGAATTAGCAGCATATTTTGTGAGTTCTGCGGATTTTTCATCCATTACGATAATTGGATTACCAGATCGAACAAATGGTTTATATAGTTTTTGCATAAGTTCTGTGGCTCTCTCAGAGCTTGATCCTATTACTATTCGTTCTGGTTTTAAAAAATCATCTACAGCAAAACCTTCTCTTAAAAATTCTGGATTAGAAACGACATCGAAAGTACTTTTTGCATTTTTAGAAATTGCCTCATGTACTTTTTCTGCAGTTCCTACTGGTACTGTACTTTTACCTACTATTACTTTATATTCTGTGATTATCTTTCCGATGTTTTCTGCTACTCCAAGAACATAGGACAAATCTGCAGATCCATCCTCATCTTCTGGAGTTGGAAGAGCTAAAAAGATAATTTCTCCATGCTCTAAACCTTCCTCTAAAGATGTAGAAAAGACTAATCTTCCTGCTTTTATATTTCTCTCAAAAAGCATGTCTAAATGTGGTTCGTATATAGGGACTTCGCCATTGCGCATTTTTTGAACCTTTTGTTCATTTATATCTACGCAAACTACTTCATTACCTGTTTCTGCTAAACATGTTCCTGTTACTAAGCCTACATATCCGGTACCTATTACTGATATTTTCATGCTTTATTATTAATTAGTCCTTATTATATTTAGACTAAGATAAGTATATCTTTTTCAAGGTGTTTTTTAATGAATATTCTTCAGGAAAATTATCAATAATGCTATGTAATTTTTGTGTTGACCCTTTTAAACTTTTAATTTCATTTTTACGAACAAACTTTGGATTAATTTCAATTTTAATTTTATGATCGGTTATTTCTTCCATAAAATATAGAATTTGTTTTACTGTATTAGTTTTTCCAGAACAAACATTTAATATTTCTGATGTATTTTTACTTACTAAAAGTTCATTATAACATTCTACCAAATACTCTACATCATTAAATTCTCTAAAAACATTAATATTCCCAAGTTCAATCACTGAGGCCTTTTCCTTATAATGTTTTATTATTTTTGGGATTAAAAAAATTTCTGACTGACCGACTCCTGTATAATTAAAAGGTCTTACTATAAGAATGTTAAGTTTATAAAAATAATTTTTAACCATGTTTTCCATAGCTAATTTACTATTACCATAATGATTAATAGGTTGAGGGCACATATCTTCTGAAAGTATATTACCAATATTACCATAAACAGCGGCACTACTTGCAATAATTATTTTTTCTGGATTTATTTCACATTCTATAAGTGCATCCAGAAGGTTCAATGTTCCAAAAACATTGACTTTATACATTTCATTTTGATTATCTCCTGCAACAAAAGAAATTGCAGCTGTATGTATTATATAATCTGGCCTTACGTTTTTAAATATCCTTTTAATTTGTTCTTTTTCTGTAATATCACAAACAAAGTGGTTTGGATTATTAGATTTTGTATATGTTGTTCCAAAAACATTATAGTTTTTTTCTTTGTAAAAAGATTCTAAATGTTGACCCGTAAAACCAGAAATCCCTGTTATAAAAATTGTTTTTTTAGAAAGATCCCCCATTTTCATTTCTTTTAATATCGCTTTTCACCATCATATCAGCAAGTTCTGCTAACGTTGTTTTTGCTTTCCATCCCAAATTCTTTTCAGCTTTAGAAGCATCTCCAATAAGTAAATCAACTTCTGCTGGTCTGTAAAATTGTGGATTAACCTTTATAAGTGTTTTCCCTGTTTTGGTATTAATACCAATTTCGTTTTCTTCATTTCCTTTCCATTCTATATCAATATTAACTGTTTTAAAAGATAAGGTAACAAAATCTCTAACAGTCTGTGTTTGATTTGTTGCTAATACATAAGTATCGGCAACAGGTGCTTGAAGAATTCTATACATTCCTTCTACATACTCCTTTGCAAATCCCCAATCTCTTTTTGCATTTAGATTTCCTAATTCTAATACATCCTGCATATTCAAGTGTATTTTGGCAACTGCATCAGTTATTTTTCTTGTTACGAATTCTTTTCCTCTTAATGGAGATTCATGGTTAAATAATATACCACTAGCAGCAAATAAATCATAAGATTCTTGATAATTTAATGTCGCCCAATGTGCAAAAACCTTTGCTACTCCATACGGACTTCTTGGATGAAAAGGCGTTTCTTCATTTTGAGGTACCGCATGAACTTTACCAAACATTTCTGAAGTTGAGGCTTGGTAAAATTTAATTTTTGGATTAATTGTTCGTATTGCTTCTAATAGATTCATAGCTCCAACACCTGTTATTTGAGCTGTCGCAATAGGTTGGGTAAATGAAACGCCAACAAAACTTTGGGCTGCCAGGTTGTAGATTTCATCTGGTTCTACATCTGCTATAATTCTATAAGCACTAGACAAGTCTATTAAATCATATTCCAACAAATGTAAGTTCGGGTGATTTTCTATACCTAATTCTTCTATTCTCCAAAAATTGGTAGAACTTGTTCTTCTATAAGTGCCGTAAACTATATAATTTTTTTCTAATAATAATTCTGCTAAATAGGCTGCATCTTGACCTGTAATTCCTGTTATTATAGCTTTTTTCATTTTTAATTAATCTTTTCTATTTAAAAATTTTGTTCTTTATATTATTTCTATTTGATTACTAAATAGGGTTTATTTTTATAAATTATATCACAAAAACATTGCAAAGGATAATAGTAAAGAAATTCTCTATATTATAATGCAAATATATAGATTTGTTGATAAGAAATAGAGTTCCAGATTAAGGGAATTACTTTTTAATTTTTGGGTTTTTACATTTATTCTCTTTTAAGGAACAAATTTATATATTTGCCATACTTTTAAATCAGAGTTTAAAATATGTTTTTTAACTCTTTCTAATTTGACTTTTCACTTGCATATATTATGAAGCATTCTCTTTCTGACAAGATACTATTTATACCTACAAAACATAATTCCTCTCTAAGTATTGTAAGTGATAATATACTAAAGTATATAAAAGCGCCTCTAGCCTATAAAAACTTAGATTTAACACGAATTAAAAAGAAAAGTGAAAAGTACAAAAGTAGTTATCTTAAATCGCTTGCTTTTGAACTATTACTAGTAATACAAGCTCTCAAAGACTTATCTTTTATACGAAAGCAATCACAAGATTACATTTTCTTTTTTGAAAGTTACTTTTGTTATACTCATATCGTTTCTTTCTTTACTAAGAAAAAGAAAATAATTCTTGTTCATGACTTAATATATTTTAACGACTATAAGCTCGAAAAAAAGGTGTTCTCTAGATGGTTTAAATATATATTTTATCGATTTGGGCGAACTAAAGCAATGAAAAATTGTGATCTGATTCTAACGATTTCTGAAAAATCTGTAGAAGAGTTAGTAAAAATTGGGCTGGATAAGGATAAAATCAAGTATGTATACATTGGGACGGATTTTAAAAGAATCGATACACCAAATCCTTATGGTGATTTTGTCTTATGTGTAGGCTCTGAGCAAGAAAGAAAAAACATGAAAACTGTTATTAAATCTTTTGCATTATTAAAGAAAGATTTTCCAAATTTAAAAATGGTTAAACCAGGAGGAGGTGTTTCTCCTAGTAAAAGAGCCCTTACCATGTCTTATATCGAAGAAGAAGGATTAAAATTAGAAGAGGATATCATCTTTATAGAAAATACTAGTGAGAAAGATCTAGTTGGTTTATATTCTAATGCTCTTTTACTTATGTTCCCTAGTCTCGAAGAAGGTTTTGGATTACCAATAATAGAAGCTCAGGCTTGTGGATGCCCTGTAATAACTACCAATTATAAACCCATGTCTGAGATTTGTGCTTATGAAGACCTTCTTGTTGATCCTTTAGACCATAATAGTATTTACCTTAAAGCTAAAAAAATAATTGAAGATCCACAATATCGAGTACTTAAAGTAAACGAAGGGCTTGCATTTTCAAAACAGTTTACATGGCAAGAAGCTTCAAAAAATATAGAGGAATTGCTAAATAGCTTAAGTTAGCACTCGTTGCTTTTAAAAAAGTGCTTATAAAACTAATTATTTTACAATTCTATTTTATTTATACGAACCTTCTTTATACTATACGTTCCTCCTAACTCTCCTACTTTAAAAAGAAGAGATTCATCTAGTTGATCTACAACCAAAGGAATATATATTTTATTTAATCCTTTTATTATTCTATGTTCAATCATTTTACTATTATCATAAGGCCATCCATTAACAGATTCGTCTATGATAGAATAAAATAACTGAAAAGTAGTCTCAATACTTGATTCAAGCTCAAAATAAGCAATAGCATTATTATTTCTTAGTTCTGATAAATCTCTCAGATAGATATTAGTGTTTGGTTCTTTTGAGGCAGAAAATTTTAGATTCTTACAATCTTTCTCAACTTTTCCTTCTTCTTTATCTTGGAATTGTAATTCAAATCTATCGAAACATTTAGATTCAAAAATTGTAATTTTCGAACTTTCAAACACTTTTTTTATAAACTCTATATCCTTAGAAAACTCTTTTCTTTCTGGTTTTTTATCTTCTATATATCGCTCAACATAAGATTCAACCACAATATCATAGTTTTCATTTTCTAGTTGTTCTTTTAAATCTTTAAAAGTTAAACCTGACCAGATAAAATTAGAATATTTAAAATAATTAGTAAGATACCGAGTCATTTCAATAAAATATGAATCTCTAAAAATCAAAGCTTTCAAACCATTTGGATTCTTATTACAGTTGCATTTAAAATTCAGTCCATTAGTAATCATATTATCCTCACAAGCTATTAAGTTAGGTATTGGTACTTCCTGTTCCAAATTCGCTAGACCAATCATATTTCCTGAAGAATCATAATTTGAATATTCTAAATTAAAATCCTTAAGGTCTTCTAATTTTGGTATAATTCTATCAGGGAAATCTTGTTGAATAATTTTGGCAAGTTCAAACTGGGCATAGTTTGCTCCCATAGCATTCCAATGAGTTCCTTTTGGGGAGTATAGTGGTGTTTTCGACTTCTTTTTTTCTTCAAGTAAAAAATCTTTTACATCAACTACTTTTATAGTGGTATGAGTTTTTAAATAGGCTATTAATTTGTTATAGTTAGAGCCTTCATTCACTTTTTTCACATAAGACGGTAGTTGATCAAAATAAATAGAATGTTTGTTGGGACAAATAAAGAAATAATACTTTATTCCCTTTTCTTCTAACCAATCGCTTTTTTCTTGTAAATAGTTAGCATAACTTTCTATTTTTTTATCTGGTAGCACATTTATGTTTCTATAGTCATTTATAGGGTCTCCGTTTCCTTCATTTAAAAACAACCAACGATCTTTACCAATAACAATGTTTTCTGAGGTAGAATCATAAATTAGGTATTTTAAATTACTGTATAAAAATAAAAAGGATTCTCTAAAACCGTAGTGATCTTTATAATAGTTATCAAATTTATTAAAATAACCATTTACCGAATCCAACGTTGTTGGAAAATCAGGTAATTCTGTTAGTTTTCGATTTTCATTTTTGCTAATTTTTTCATCTTTTTTTATGACTCCAACAATAAGCGGTATATATAAGAACGCTAAAAAAACTAATACGACTATTTTATGGTAAATATTTTTCATTTAGAATCTGAAATAAATAAATGGATTATATGCAGAAGAAGCAATTTTAGAAAAAACGAACAATAGAGATATAAAAATAAATGCAAACTTATATATGTATATGGGCTTTATTTTACTGTTTCTTTCTTTCTTAGAAAGGAAAGCTTCAAATTTACTTCTTAATGGCAGTGATAGCAAAATAGCAAGAATGAAAACAATAATTATTTCATTAGAAATTAAAGATCTTACTTCAAAAATATCGAAGGAAAAATCAACAATATTAAACATACTATAAATATAATCTAAAGAGCTTGATAATGTTGGCGATCTAAAAAACACCCAAGAAATAATAACCACAAATAAGGTATATATATAAGATACATAACTATTTTTGATTAAAAAGTTCTTTATGATAGTTATTCTTTCTAGTGAGATGAAGACACCATGAAATAATCCCCAAATAATAAAATTCCAACTTGCTC
Organism: Aquimarina sp.; assembly: GCF_977115655.1. Classification (NCBI taxonomy): domain Bacteria; kingdom Pseudomonadati; phylum Bacteroidota; class Flavobacteriia; order Flavobacteriales; family Flavobacteriaceae; genus Aquimarina; species Aquimarina sp. The sequence goes on along the minus strand of NZ_CDSBKO010000016.1, from coordinate 36,520 downwards.
CATGCCAAAGACCAGTTAAGAAAAACACCGTAAATAAATTAAAATAAAGGCGTTTTTTACTCACTCTATTTCCTCCTAATGGAATATATAAATAATCTCTAAACCATGTAGAAAGAGAAATGTGCCATCTTCTCCAAAATTCTTGTATTGATCGTGAGATATAAGGGTGATTAAAGTTTTCTTCAAATTTAAAACCAAACATTCTTCCTAAACCTATTGCCATATCAGAATATCCAGAAAAATCAAAATAAATCTGAAATGTATAGCACAAAATACCTATCCAACTTATAGGTATTGAAAGTTGGTCTGTATCTAATTCAAAAATTTGATCGGCAACATGCCCCAATGGATTTGCTATGATTATCTTTTTAAATAGGCCAATAGAAAATCGATATATCCCTTCACTAAATTTTTTAAATGAATGCTTACGTTCTTGTAGTTGTAAATTAATATCGCTGTATCGAACTATAGGACCAGCTATTAACTGTGGAAAAAGCGAAATATAAAGTCCAAGATTAATGAGTTTTTTTTGCGGTTTAACCTCTTCTCGATACACATCTACTATATAAGAAATAGATTGAAATGTAAAAAATGAAATACCTAAAGGCAAGTGTACAGGAGAGGAATTAATTTCAAAATTAAAAACATCATTGAGAATACCTATAAAAAACCCTGCATATTTATAATAAAATAAAAGACCTAGATTAAATAAAATAGCAAAAAAAAGAAAATAACCTTTTCTAACTTTTTTTTGCTTATTCCCAATATAAAGCCCGAAAATATAATTACCTCCTATCGAGAAAAGCATTAATAAAACATAAACTCCCTCTCCCCAAGAATAAAAGAAAAGGCTACATAAAAAAACAATTAAATTCTTAAATGTATTTGTAGAAATATAATACAGTAATATAACTATTGGTAAAAATAAAAACAGAAATGAAGGTGATGTAAATATCATATACAAGTTAATAAGTGTGCTGTTCTATAATTAGTAAAATAATGATTTATTCCTTTTCTTATGATTTCAAACACTTTTCTAGATAATCCAGATACTCTTGATTAATTTTATTCCAATTAAAATGTTGTTTAATTTTTTCAAAATTATTTATAAGCATTTTAGAGTGTTCTTTTTTACTTACAGTATTAAGAATATCCTTCACATCATTCTTATCTCTAAAATACAACGCATCGTCCTCTAAAATTGATTTATTGAAAACATTATCATTGGCAATAATAAATGCATTAGACGCCATTGCTTCGAGTAATGAAGGGTTAGTTCCACCTACAGAGTGCCCATGAAAATAAAGTCCAGAATAATATCTTAAATTATTCAAATCATTCATATTATAAATTGCTCCCAGAAAGCGTATTCTTTTCTCTTTTTGGTATTTGTTTTTTAAATACTCTCCAAATTTGGTTTCATGTTTACCGATAACAAGAAATGGTTTATCTAAATTAGACAATACAACTCCATCTAATATAGGTTCTATGTTATTTTCTGGTTCTAACCTTGCTATAAGCATGTTATAATCATATGGTAGAAGATTATAATCTAGTAAAACCTTCTCATCATCTTCATTTTCAAAAACATCTGCGCCATAAGCTATATATTGAGAATCACATCTATATTTCTCTTTAAGATAATTTTTAATCCCGATTGAATCAGAAATAAGAAAATCACTTTTCTTTATCGCTAATTTTTCAGCAAATTTCAAGAATTTTTGAACTGGTGATGAATATTTGGTTCTTTTCCACTCAAGCCCATCCATATTTGTGACAATTATAGCAGGTTTACGAAACATCCAGTTCCATATGGAACTAGAAGTATATCCAAGCTGCAAGATGATGTCAAACTTTCTTTTTCTAGAATCTAGAATACAATTAAAATCATATAGAAATTGTCCAGGAGTTCCTAGTAAATATTCTGGATCATAGCAATGAACAATATTCACACTTTTATAGGTCTTTTCTTGATAGGGGTGATTGTGTGAGTTATATACATATACTTCATGCCCTTTTAAAGCCATAAATACAGAAAAATATTCTGCAAATTGCTCAAAACCCCCATGATAATTAGGAATTCCTCTTATTCCGATAACCGCTATTTTCATTTATTGTTATTTATATCAACAGTATACTTTAAAGAAAAACATACAAAAAAAACAAAAGAGACAATTCCCCAATGTCTATCAAACATAGATTCTGTAATAAAGCTCAAGCCAAAAGTGAGGTATAACAGTATCTTTTCTAAATCTTTTTTATAAGCATTAATTACGCCTCTAAAAAATAATCCTAATAAAACAACTAGCCCGAATAATCCACTTTGAAGCATTGTATCCAAATATTGGTTATGTGAATTATACCTGTTTTCTACACCCAATAAAAAATTATTCTCTTTATACTGTGCTATTAATTCGTCTTTATAATCTCCTATTCCTTGTCCTATTATTGGTGATTTTTCTATAACTTGTAATGAGTTCTTCCACTTTTCCATTCTTACATTTTGATTGGCAAATGATACATAATCACTAGTATAATTTGTATCTATTGTGCTCAGAATTCTATCTTTTAGTATAGGATTACTAAAAACAACTAAAACCATAAGAAAAACAGAGATACTGCAAGCAAAAAGATTTCTAAAAAACTCTTTTTTTGATTTTGGACTATATACTAATAAGTATAAAAATAGTAACACAAAAAATATAATGGTCTCCATTCTAGAGGATAATAGTACACTAAAAAGAAGAAAAAATGCACTTATTGCCCAAAAACGCACACTAGATATTTCTTCTTTTTCTCGTAAGGAAATCAAAAAAGCATACCCTAAATTCACAAACAAAGATATGTATATTGGCTGTATATTTATTACACCTGTTAAGCCTTCATACATAAATACCCAATACTCTATACCACTTACAGTAACATCAGAATCGAATATGCTTAGAAAAATACTAGATATAAAATCGATGAAAGAATATCCAATCTCAGCATTTTGTCTAACTGCATTAAAAAATAAGAAGGTTAGCAAAACGATAATTCCATAGACATATACTTTTCTGATAAAAAACTTGTATGTATGACTTAATACAGGTAAAAAATTAAAACTTAAAGGAACTACAAGAAAAGCAATATATCTACCGATGTGTTTAATGGCAACATCCTTATTTTCGCTATAAATGACTGATATTACTATTACCAAAAAATAAATTATAAAATAAATCTCTTCCTTTCTAAAACCAAAGGTTAAAACTATCTTTCTCTTTTTTATCAAAAAATAATTAATCAAAGAATATACTACCAGAAGAACTAAACAGATAGAATTAATACTGTTTTTTAAAAATAAGCTTAAAAAACAGCAAATTAATAAGCCAATTGTTATATTTTTCTCGCTAAAAATCTTGTTCATTAATGATTTTGTTCTAGATAATTTAATATTTTCTTTGCAGAATAATCCCAACTATGCTCTCCTTTAACTGTCTCTAGTGCTTTTCTTTTTATTCGATCTCTTATACTGCTTTCAAGTGATAGTACCATAGAAAGTTTTTCTGATAAAGATTGAATATTGGATGACTTAAATAAAAAACCATTATCCTCATCAATAATAACCTCTTTATTTGGTTCTAAATCCGAGCACAAAACTAAAGATGGGTAGCTCAATGCATTCAAAAGAACGGCACTTTGATAAATTTCTCTATATGGTATTACAACAATATCTGAAACCGAGAACAATAAGTCCATTTCTTCATCTGGTATAAATCTTTTGAGAAAAATAACCTTTTCTTCTAAATTAAAATTATTAATTAACTCAATATATTTTTCATAATTATCATTCCAAACTTTACCAGCAATGATTAATTTTGTATTGACATTGTTTATTTTTCCAAAGGCCTCTATTAATAAATCTAATCCTTTTACTTCTTTTATTTGCCCAAAAAATAAAACATATTTATGCTCATCCGACAAATCAAGCTTAGAAAGAGCTTCCTTCTTTTCAACTAGGTTCACAAGGTCTATATATCCTCCAAGTCTAATTGTAATTATTTTACTTTCTGAAATATTTTCCTTCAATAATTCTCTTTTAGAAAAGTCATTGTGAACCAAAACTTTTTCTGTTAGATATTTGAGGATAATTCTTTTTATTATTTTATTATCGCCTTTTGCAAAACCTGATATATCATGGGCTATTAATAAAATTTTAAGTCCAAAAAAACGTGCTATTATATAAACTAGTATATCTTTTATTTCATATGAAAAAGAATGTAACATAATTATTTTTACTGAGTTCTTTTTTGCTTTTATAAAAGATCTAATAAATCCCCTAAAAAAATACTTTGACTTGTCAATTGTATTTTCATCTTTTTTATAATCTCCAAATGTTTTCTTAATTATAACATGAGAAGTTTTAAAAGATTTTTTTTGAAAATTTGAAAATATATAAACATTTATTTTCTTCGATAACTCTTTTGCCAGTGAAACGTCATAAAAATCCATTCCACTCTTTTTTCCAACATGGTCTATTATTGCAATCTTATTCATTTATATTATTTAATCTATACACTACTCCTACAGAAATACAAACTAAGAAAATACTTAACAAGTTAAAAGCATTTTCTGAAATTATTGATATTATTAACTGAGCCAGTAAAATTTTTGCTATGATATTATTTTTTATTTTTTGATAAATAATATAAAAAGGTGTTGCCCACAAAATTAGTCCTAAAAATCCTATTTGTCCCATTATAGATCCTATAAATGTATCTCCAATATCAACAGTTTGTTCAAAAAACATTGTTGCTTGGTTTCCTGTTTTTGCTATACCATGACCAAACATTTTGAGGCTTTTAATTGCATTTTCGATTCCTGATAAATGAATTTTTATTCCTTGATGAAAATTGGACATATAAAACAATAATAGTATAAACAAAAACATCACCATTACTTTAATACCACTACTAATTTTTCGGAAATTAAAAAGAGCAACTAAAATCACATGTAAAAGTGCTCCTTTTGAAAAAGTTAAAATCAAAGCTGTACCAAAAAAAACAACTAACATTACTTTTTTATCTCTATTATATCCTAATGTCTTATCAAACAATAGTAGACTAAGAATAAAAGCTAAAGTATGCCCTAGGTTTATTGGATCCAATAGCGTTGCAGTCATTCTTTTAACACCTCCAAAAATAGGTTCTATAAAGAAAGGAGGGTAATTATAAAAAGCTTCTTTTGGTCCTCCATAAACAGGAACATTTTTGGCTTCAAAATAATTTCTTAACTCAAACTCATGCCAGATACTAAATATAATTTCATAATAACCAAATAAAACTACAAAAAAGGCTATTTTGATTATTCCTCTTTTAAACTTGGCAAATTCAAAAATTCCTATTTTAGAGCTCATTCCTATATAAATCAATAAAAAAGGAACCAACATTTGCCTCAAACCAGCCAGTTTGGCAAAAAAAGGTGCATTCGAAAGAAAAGATTGTAGTATAAGGTATAGTACTAGAAAAGCTATATAATGATTTATTGTATATAATTTTAAACTGCGATAATCTGCTATCAAAAGAATAAAAAAAGCAACTATAAATACATCTTTAAGAATTAATAAATTTACCTCTGGATTAAAAAATCTGTATATAGAAGCAATAATCAAAGAACTTAAAAACAGCCAAAGAATGACTAAAGTTGTTACTTTTTTTCTCGAAAAAACCATATTTCCTGATTAGAAACTTCTATTAATATTTTAGTACAAAACCATTCTTAGATTACACAAAAGTTTTTATTATAAAATACTTTTTATGCATTCTCTAAATTACTTTAAAAAACGGGGCTTAATTTTAATTTCCCATAAATTGAATTTAACACAATAATAAAAAGTAAATAAAGCAACAAGAGCTTCCACTATTACTGTAACTATCGAAACATTAATAAGATTAATTTCCTTCATTGTCCATAACCCCCCAACTATTATAAAATATGTCAAACATGTCATTATTACAGCTTTATTAAAAGCTTTTAAATACCCAAAAGGAATTAGTAGTTGATTTCCAAAAATGTTATTGAGTGCTGTAAAAGGAGCTGATAAGCATAAAATCCATAAAATGGAGACTGTAGGGCTCATTTCTGGACCTCCTAAAAACAAAACAATGTACTTTCCAAAAATAACAAGACCTACATATAAGACACAAATTCCAAGCAATGAAATCATTGCAACTTTTTTAACGAAATGAATATTCTTTTCTTTACTTACTTTTGGAAATATAGCTTGACCCAAAATAAGTATTGGTAATCTGATTAAATTTAATAATTTTTCAGCTAAATCATAGTAAGCCACCTCGTTCATACCCAAGAATGTTCCTGCCAAAACTTTATTAGTACTTACATAAAGCGTAATTGAAATATCAGAAGTCAATATTGCAAGAGATTCTTTAGCATAAAAAAATAATGTGTCTTTGTTTTGAAACTTAAATTTAACTTTATGTTTCGAAAAAACTATATATAAAGAAAAAAGACCTGCCGCTAAAGCCCCTAAACCATTAATAATTGGTAAAAACAAGTAATCACTTTTTCCTTTTATCAAAATAAAAATTAAGGCTAAAAAGACTAATCTACTTATTAGGGTTATAATCGTTATGAACTTCATTTGTTCAATTCCTTGAAAGTACCATAAAGGAAAAATCCATTCAAAAAAACAAAGCCATAAACTTAAGTAAAACAAAATTTCTTGATTTCTTGAAGAAGGGATGAAATGTAAAATAATATACAAAAATAAAAATGAAGCAATAAAAATTACTCCTTTAATTATAAATACTGAACTTGTTATTTCCGATAATTTTTCTCTATCATTTCTATGAATACTAACTTCTCTTGTGGCAGTTTTATTAAACCCAAAACTTACAAGAATTACTAAATATGCTATAACCGCTTGTGCGAAAATAACTAATCCATATGTTTCTTCTCCTAAGACCCTTATTAAGTAAGGGTATGTAAATAAAGGAACCGCCAGATTAAAAATCTGAAGTAGTCCTAAGTACGAAAAGTTTTTTACCAGAACCTTATTTTTTGATAAAATTGTTTTTATTTTATTACTTACTTTCATGTTTTGTATCAAGTAAAAAAATTACTTTGTAATTAAAAGGAACTGTTTTTTAAAAGCTTTTCTTTTAAGAGTACCACTGTTTTGGTAAAGAAATAGGGGCATCATTTGCTGAATTATCGAAATCTAATGGGTGTGGAAATACTGCTTGAGGAATTTTTTCTATCACCCTATCATTTCGAATAAAAGTAAATTCAGCTACAATTGGTATTTCTACACCATTTCTTTTATCAATTCTAAGATAATTATTAGGGTGAATATGAGTACATATATGATTTTGAAGCAACTTACCAAATGTTTCTTCTGCCAGATGAAAAAACGTTTTATGCCACAATTTATCTAGATCATGAAATTCGATAATGATAATTCGAAATCTTTTTAATAATTCATCCGAAATGCTCGCAATGGCTAAAAATTCATAGCCTTCGATATCCATTTGTAACAATAAATCAGAATCTTTTGATTTTATATTAGAGTCTACCCAATAATCCAAAGTCATAAAATTCTCATTGTTTGTATGACCAATAAATTTTTTAACAAAATTAAACTCATTATTTTTTATTGCAGGTCCATCTACAGAATTATCTGCCATAAAAACTTTCATCCCATATTCTAAACAATGTTTTTCAAACCAACTCGTCGGGCCAACACCTGGCGAAAAACAGGCGTCTATATCTTCTAGGTCATCAGGAATCAAGTATCCTCCATCCAGATCTCCACCGATTCTTATAAGATCTTTTCCTGTCGAAAAAGGACGTAGCCTTTTAATTAGCGATATAACATCTTTTTTATCGGTCGATTTGTCAATAAAAAGTCCTAAAGATGCAAATATTCTAATGACAAGTGTTTTTAATATTTTCATTTTACTCTAATGTTTATTTAATAAAGCATTTTTTCAATTCCGCAAAATTTTACTAGACTCATATATTAATATGCCATAATAAATCATTCACATAGCACCTACTCCTCTAAGAAATACCTATAGATTATATTTTAATTTATTATACATCTATAATTTTTCATAATGCGTTTTTTTATTAATCCCTTTTATTCAAAAAGTTTATGATTTATATCTAAATCATATTTTGGCATTCTTAAAATTTGGAAGAACCTCATCTTTTTCAGAAACAATGATATCCTCTTTATTGATTCTCCAGTCTATGTTTATGTCTTGATCATTATAAATGATACCTCCTTCTGCTTCTTTATTATAAAAATTATCACATTTATAAAAAAAGTTGGCAGTATCGCTTAATACGATAAATCCATGAGCAAATCCTCTGGGTATAAATAATTGCTTTTTATTTTCTGCAGACAATTCTACAGCTATGTGATTTCCAAAAGTTGGTGAATCTTGACGCAAATCAACTGCAACATCCAACACAGTGCCTTGTAAAACACTTACTAATTTTGCTTGTGCATGTTCTCCTATTTGATAATGTAACGCTCTAACTACCCCTTTTGTAGAAAAAGACTGATTGTCCTGTACAAAATTAACTTCTCGTCCAATAAGTTTATTAAACGTATTTTGATTATAGCTTTCATAAAAATATCCTCGTTCATCTTTAAAAACTGTTGGTTCTAATACAAAACATCCTTTGAGTCTGGTTTCTTTTACTTTCATATTTTAATCTTGTAGAATACTCATCAAATGCTTACCATACCCGCTTTTGATTAATGGCTCTGCTAATCCTTTTAACTCGTCTTTGGATATATACCCCATTTTAAAGGCTACTTCTTCAATGGCACCAATTTTTAACCCTTGGCGCTCTTCGATCACTTGAACAAATTGAGACGCTTGCATCAAAGAATTAAAAGTACCCGTATCTAACCACGCAGTTCCTTTATCCAAAATACTTACATTAAGTTTTTCTCTCTCTAAATACACTTTATTTACATCCGTTATTTCTAACTCTCCTCTATGGCTAGGTTTTATGTTTTTCGCAATATTTACCACTTCATTATCGTAAAAGTATATACCTGGCACTGCATAGTTCGACTTGGGTTGGGTTGGTTTCTCTTCAATGGAGATTGCTTTTCCTTCTTTATCAAACTCTACCACTCCGTATCGTTCTGGATCATGAACATGGTATGCATAAATTATACCTCCTTCGGGATCATTATTGGCTTGTAAGAGTTTTTCTAAACCTGTACCATAAAAAATATTATCTCCCAAAATCAGTGCAACTTTATCATTACCTATAAAATCCGCTCCTATTACAAATGCCTCTGCCAAACCATTTGGATTTTCTTGCACAGCGTATTCAAATCTACAGCCATATTTTGTTCCATCTCCCAATAATTTTTCAAATAAAGGTAAGTCATGTGGTGTAGATATTATAAGAATTTCCCTTATTCCTGACCACATTAGGCTAGAAAGAGGATAATATATCATTGGCTTGTCATATACTGGCATTAATTGTTTACTAACAGCAAGTGTTAAGGGATGTAGTCTTGTTCCAGAGCCTCCGGCTAAAATTATTCCTTTCATCTATTATATTTGTTATTTTTCAAAGATATGATGGAATCCACATAGATAATCGTTTCGAGTATGTTGAAATTCTTAATTATGTTTATCTTATGAAATTATATTGTATTTTTTTAAATACCAGGATATTGTTTTTTCAATTCCGGTTTCAAAATTTTCATCGGCTTCCCAACCCAACTCACTTTCTATTTTAGTAGCATCTATAGCATATCGTAAATCGTGACCAGGTCTATCTTTAACATAAGTTATGAGCTTTTTATAAGACTCCTTATTTTTCCTAGGAATTTTTATATCTAATATTTCACAAATCTTTGATGCAATCTGATTATTATTGCGTTCATTTCTTCCTCCAATATTATAAGTCTCACCGCTACTTCCTTTTTTATACACCAACTCAATTCCTCTACAATGATCCAAAACATATAACCAATCTCTAATATTCTTTCCATCACCATATATAGGTATATTTTCTTCGGCTAATGCTTTTCTAATAATAGTAGGAATAAGTTTTTCATCATGCTGCTTAGGTCCATAGTTATTAGAACAATTTGTTGTAATAACATTCATACCATACGTGTGGAAATAACTTCTTACTATGAAATCTGAAGAGGCTTTTGATGCGCTATATGGGCTATTAGGAGCGTATGGAGTACTCTCCATAAACAATCCTGTTTTTCCTAAGGTTCCATATACTTCATCTGTAGAAATGTGATGAAAACGACAACTTTTATATTGTTCTTTGTATTTATGTGGCGCTTCCATCCAGTAGTTTCTAGCTACGTCGATTAAAGTAAATGTCCCAAAGATATTTGTTCGTATAAATTCATCAGGACTTGCTATAGAATTATCCACATGAGATTCGGCAGCAAAATGAATTACCCCATCAAAATCATATTTGTTAAATAGTGTTTCTATTAGATTTCTATCACAAATATCCCCTTCAACAAAAGTATACTTCTCATTCCCTTCTAAATCTCTCAGATTATTTAAATCCCCCGCATACGTCAATTTATCAATATTAACAATTTGCATTGCAGGGTTTTCATTAAGAAAATATAGAATAAAATTGGAACCTATAAACCCAGCTCCTCCGGTAATTAAAATTGATTTCATTATCTACTAATATTTTTATAGAAGTATTTCTTTAATATTACTATGTAATTCTTTAATTCTATTAACAGATTGATTTGGTAATATCAAAATACAATCCTCTGTATCTACAACTGTTAGATCTGAAACCCCAATCCCATATACTTCTTTTTCTCCTATACTATATGAGTTCAAGTTGTCAATTCCTTTAATATGGGATATTCCTTCTACCATATTATTTTTGTTAAAATAAGAAATTAAAGAATCAAAAGAGCCTAAATCTGTCCATTGAAATTTAGATTTTACAGTTTTAATTAATTCGCTTTTTTCAAAAACAGCATAATCAATACTTTCCTCAGGGATATTGATCATTTCATCATAATTAATATGTCCGTTATTATTAGAATCGTATGCTTTTTTTGAAGCTTCATAGATATCTACTCTATATTTTTTCAATTCTGACAAAAAAACTCCTGCTTTAAAACAGAACATCCCACTATTCCAGTAAAAATTTTCTTTTTCTATAAAAGAGACAGCCGTTTTATAATCAGGCTTTTCTCTAAAACTTATGACATCCTCTCCTTTAAATTCGATATAACCATAACCAGTTTCTGGATATTCAGGCTTAATTCCAAAAGTAACTAAAAACCCTTCTTTCGCTAAGGAAACCGCCCGGTTTACGCTTTTTTTATATTCGTCAAAATCGCTAACCATATGATCAGAAGGAGTAACCAACAAAATATCATCTTTATCAACGCTAAAAGCTGAAAGGGCTATAGCAGGAGCAGTATTTCTTCCTACAGGTTCAATGATCTTATGCTTTAGTGAGATATTTATTTCTTGAATTTGATTAATTCCTTGAGCTTCCTGATCTATATTTGTTAACAACATAAAATCATCAACAAGTATAGAGTTCCTAGTAATTGTATGCTGAAATAAAGATTTTTCATCAAAGATTTTTAAAAACTGTTTTGGTTTTGATTTTCTTGATAATGGCCACAATCTTGTACCAGATCCCCCACTTAACACCACATTAATTAACTTATTCATTCACTAAATATATTAATATAAACTTATTTCTATAAGTTCAAATTGTATTTTCAATATTATTGAACATTACAAAAATTATAAATACTGTTATTATATACTTTTATACTATCCTTTTTAGATATAAAAATTTAATTTAAAAATGTATTAGTTTTGATCACTCTCTTCGCAAAAGTAGAGTAATTATCCGTTTTTTAAGTAGTATTAGCCCAAATTTCCCTAAAATACCGAATATTTATATTCTTACCAATAATACAGCCCTTCTATAAAGTTGTAAAAAAAGAGGTATTAGTACCCTACCAAAAACCTATGATATTCTCCTTTAGTTCCAACAGGCTTAGTGTTTCTAATATCATGAACAATATTAATTGCTGTTCTAGCTGCTTCTAAACCATACCCTCTCTCTTCTAAGATATCTTTATATACTAAAGTGTGTAAATCCCCAAATCCACCGCTAAATTCTAATTCTTCACCATCAATAGTTATAGATCTATATGTTGTCTGTCCTTTTTCTTTTACTTCGCCAGGTAAATACTTAGAATTAATAGAAAGAAACCATTTAACTCTTGCATTCTCAAACTCCAAATAACCTGCTGCTCTATCTTTTTCATGAACATGAACTATATTTTCTTGAATATCACCAAAAATCCAGGATAACATATCATAAAAGTGAACCCCAATATTGGTTGCTATTCCTCCTGATTTACTCATATCTCCTTTCCATGAAGTGTGATACCAGTTTCCTCTAGAAGTCAAATACGTTAAGTCTACTTCAAATTTGGAATCCCTATTAGATTTTTCAACCTTTTCTTTTAATTCTATAATGGATGGATGCACCCTAAGCTGAAGGACATTATATATCTTTTTACCAGTAATTTCTTCTACCTTTTGGAGTTTATCAATATTCCATGGATTTAAAACTAAAGGTTTTTCACATATTGCATCTGCTCCACTTCGTAAAGCAAATCGAATATGTGCATCATGTAAATAATTAGGAGAACATATACTCACATAGTCCAAAAATAAATTTTGCTCATATTTTAATTTTTCAATATGTCTATCAAATCTTTCAAACTCAACAAAGAAATCTGTGTTTGGAAAATAAGAATCTATTATTCCAACACTATCATTTTTATCATAAGCTGTTAATAATTTATTATTCGTGTCTTTAATTGCTTTCATGTGTCTTGGAGCGATATATCCGGCAGCTCCTATTAGTGCAAAATTTTTCATGTAGGTTTTCTAATTATTTTATTATATAACTCTTTTTACAGATTCTTTTTCTGGGTTTAAAACATATTTTTGTCCGCTTTCTAAACAAATAGCTTCATTGTTTTTGTCAAAATCAAGCCTGTGCCCATATTCACTTACCCAACCAATCTGTTTTGCAGGATTTCCTACTATTAGCGCATAAGGTTTTATTGGTTTGGTAACTACAGCACCTGCTCCTATTAATGCATATTCACCTATATTATTTCCACAAACAATAGTAGCATTAGCTCCTATCGATGCTCCTTTTTTAACAATAGTTTCTTCATACTGTCCTCTCCTGTTTACTGCACTTCTGGGATTAATTACATTAGTAAATACCATTGATGGGCCTAAAAAAACATCATCGTCACAAATCACTCCTGTATAAATGGAGACATTGTTTTGAACTTTCACGTTTTTTCCTAGTTTTACTTTGGGAGACACCACAACATTCTGACCTATATTGCAGGATTCTCCTATCTCACAATCAGACATTATATGTGAGAAGTGCCATATTTTAGTATCTTTTCCTATTTTACAATTTTTGTCTATTACAGCTGTTTCATGCGCGAAATACATTTCGTTATCCATAGTATCTATATTTTAAAACATTTAATTTATAAGAGTGATCATGTTATAATTATTAAAAGAATTACTGTAAAGCACCCCCTCCAAACTGAAAAATCTTAGAATTTATTGTATTAATGAAGTCAATATTACGAAATGATAATTTTAAAGAAACAGCATTTTTTTACCATGCAATCCTATGGTAAAATCAACAACCTTAGAGCAAACGCACAAGTATACTTCTGAAAAATATATTTTGTTTTCGAGGACCCCCTCGGGGAATTAAACCCTTAATGAGGAATCAAAACTTTCAATGCTATTTTAACTAAGAGGATTTTAGAAGCATTCGAACACTATTTGTCCAATTGTTTTGAGAAATATGAAAAACCTTTTTTACCTTTTCCTTACTCAGCACGCTATATTTTGGTCTTTTTGCAGAAGTAGGGTAATTATCTGTTTTTTTAAGCATTATGGTATCCAATTTACCTAAAACACTAAGGATTTCTTCAGCAAAATCGTACCAAGTAGCCTCGCCAAGGTTGCTAAAATGATAAATACCATACTTTTGATTATCTATTAAAATTAAATCAAGAATAAATTTAGCCAAATCATTTGCATTTGTTGGCGTCCCTTTTTCTGAGGTTGTAATGGTCAGTTCTGTTTCTGTTTCCGATTTTTTTAAAATCGTTTTAAAAAAATTATGCCCAAATTCAGAGTATAACCATGAAGTCCTTATTATAAAAAATGAATCCAGAATTTCCTGAATAAATTGCTCTCCTGCTAATTTTGACTTACCGTATTCATTTATCGGGTTAGGTATATCCTCTTCAGTATATAGGCTGTCTTTTTTTCCATCAAAAACATAGTCTGTAGATATATGAATGAGAGTACTGTTTTGTTTTTTACAGGCTTCTGCCAAGTTTTTAACCCCGTCTGCATTTATATGAAATGCTTTTTCTGGTTCTTTTTCTGCTTGCTCTACATTGGTGTATGCCGCGCAATTAATTACAAAGTCGTATGAATTATCTTTAAAAACCTGACATATTGCATCTTTATTAGTAATATCTAAATCTGTAGAATTATAAAAATGTAATTCTAAAGCAGAATAATTGTGTGCTATTTTTCGTAAACATTGTCCTAATTGACCATTTGAACCTGTAACAAGAATTTTGATTTTGCTAAAATTTTTATTCATCTTTTACTTTTAAACAATAAAATTATAAATTTTATAATGGAACAAACATTCAGAGACATCAATTTTGAAACCGATTGAGATATTAAGTCATTTAGATATATACCTCTAATAATTTTATTGTTTGAGTTGTACTTTTTATTAATACATCTTTTACAACTGCAGGAATTAATATTGTTTCTCCAAGAGAAACAGATAAAGAATGTCCTTGGGTATTTATTGTACCATTACCTTCTACACACATCAATATTTTAAAAGAATCCAAATCTTTGTAGTCTCTTTGAAAACTATCTTCTACTTCGATAACACTGGTTGTAAAATAGGTTCCAGAAATAAGGTTGTTAACTTTGTTATTATCTTCGTTATATTCTAATTTAAAAGAAGCATCTGCTTTAAAGTCTAATGCCTCCAAAGCTAAATCTGTATGCAATTCTCTTTCGTTTCCTTCAGAGTCTTTACGATCCCAATCATATACTCTATAGGTAATATCTGATGTTTGCTGGATTTCTGCAATTAATGATCCTGCCCCAATTGCATGTATCCTTCCTGCTTTTATAAAATAGCTATCTCCTTTAGATATTTTTTCAAAATTGAGCAGTTTTGTTATTTCTTTTTTTCTTAAAAAATCTTCGTATTCTTCTTTGGTAGTATCTTTATTAAAACCAACGATCAATTTGGCATCAGGGTCTGATTGAACAACATACCACATTTCTGTTTTTCCAAAAGAATTATGACGTTTTTTTGCTAGTTCATCATCGGGATGTAATTGAACAGACAAGTCTTCTTTGGCATCAATAAATTTTATTAATAAAGGAAATTGATCTCCAAATTCTTTATATATTTTCTTTCCTAATAATTCGCCTTTGTATTCCTTTATTAGATCGTTTAATGTTCTACCTGCAAATTCTCCATTGTAAACTATTGAAACATCATCTCCTACTGTTGATATTTCCCAGCTTTCTCCTACATTTTCTGTTTCTGTGAGTTTATTGAGAATAGTTTTTAATTTATTTCCCCCCCATATTTTTTCTTTAAGAATCGGGTGAAATTTTATAGGATATAACATAGTTTTTAGTTTTTTAGCCCTTCTTTAATAAGTTAAGAAAATGAAAATAATTTGTATAAATAAACATTTATTAATCTTCTTTAACAAAACTATTTATAGATCTAGACATATATTTAAAGAAATAAAATAAAGAAACCAACCCTATAAGAAACATCGGGATAGTAAGGAGCATCCTGTTATATAATTCCTTGCGTTTAGAAATAATATCACCGTAATCTACTATAGAATAAATTTCTTTATTAAAAACTAAATCATGTTCTTGGTCATTAATTAATTCTATCAAAAGTTCTTTCTTTTGTAATAGAGATGCTACAGATACCATTGGCAATTTTTCTTGTCCAGAAGAAATTATAACATTCTCATTTTCTGCTTTTAAAGGGGTTTTTTCAAGATTGTTCAAATAATTATCTATAAACTGCAGGGATTTTTTATTTCGTTCTAAATTTTCTTTTGTCTGTTGTAATTCTAAACTTGCTACTTCTTTGAAGTAGTTATTAGATTTTATATAATTTAAAACAGAGGATATAATTTTACTATTATATTCACTTTCTGTACTAAACTCAAAAGTAAGTTTATGGTGTTTATAAAAATCTCTAAATTTTTCTTCTTCTACCTTTCCATCATCATAAGCTTCCATAATGTCTTTAAAAAATTCTCGATTTTCGTATCTCTCTTGTAAATTATCTAATACATCTGTACCCTTTATAATAGGCTCAATGCTTATCCTTTTTACATTTTTGATATTCTCTTTATCAATCCCTAATTTTTTTGAGAAATGATCATCTTTAAAATTATATTCTAGCTCGTCAACAAAATCATAAATATATTTTACACTATTGTAGTTTGGTTCGATTATGATTTCCTGAACAAAGTTGTTTTTTGTGTCTTGATTTTGATCTAAAAAATATCCTGTTACAACCCCTATAACCAATAAAATAAAGAATAGAATTGCTTTTTTCTTATAAAATGAAATTATAGAAATAACTAATCTCAAAAAATTCTTAAATGCATTTTTGATCAATCCAAAAATTTGCATTAAGTCTATCTCATCAGTATTGTTTTCTTTATTCATGTTGTGCTTATTATTTTTCTTTAAATATTTGTTCTATTATTTTTTCGGTAATTAAGTACGTTGGTTTAACGCCACTAGTTCCCAATCCGCCTGATGCTAATGTGCTTCCTGTTTCTAAAGGGTTATCTGATGCATAATATGCATATCTTACTTTAACTTCGGGGCTTATACTACTTCTTAACTTTGAAGCTGATTGTATTGCTTTTTGATAATGTGCTCCTTCCATTTCTAAACCAATCACATTCCAGGTAGAATCATGAAAAAACTTTAGAATATCTCTGTTTTGTAAGGATGTCCCTAAAACGGTTATCATAGCGCCATCGTATATATCAATCCCATTACCTTCTAATTCTTCTTTTTTAAGTTCGTTTTTAAATGGATAATTATCTGCTGTTCCTTCAAAAACATGGGCAGAAGGTATCATAATATCTCCTTTTCCTCCTTCCAGTATTCCTGCTTTTCCCATTATAGATATGGATTTAACATCTATGTGGGTTTTTGTGTTATTTTTATTGATATATGGTTTTAGCAGCTCATCCATAGTTTCATAAGCTTGCTCTCCAAAAGCATAATCCATTACTATAATTACGGGTTTATTTTTATCTTCGATATTAGCAATAAGTTCTTTTAGTTTTCCTTGGGTATATAGTAAAGTATCAAATATTTGCACATTAATATTAGCTCCGCTTTGATCTTCGATATATGTCATACCTTGCTGTAATGCTATTTTTTGCACCTTTGCTCTTAAGCTATCATTTGCTTTATTACTTAAGGATTCATATACATCAAATATTTTTTTGTTTTTAAGCTCTGTTTTTAAAGCTATAGGTACGTATAGTGTGTTCATAACACTATGCATATTTGCACTAATAATATGGATTGGCCGTTCTAATAAGTCTAGTTGTTCTAATTTATTTTTAATTGTATTTGCCCAAATTTCTCCATGAATATGGTGACCAAGTCTTTCTCTTAGCACCGGGCTAAATGTTACAATTCGTTTATTGTCTTCAATAGACTCTTGTATAGCTAATTTACCTAACCAATAAATAATATGTAAAAATCTCTCTTTATTTTCAATACACGAAAATCCGCTATAAACAGAGGACACCTCTTCAAAGGTTCTTCCTAAAATATTTGCAGTATGGGTTAAAGCTACTTCTCTTTCGGCTTTAGTTAAATCTTTGCTTGAAAGCACTGCTTTTTCTAATTTTTGCCAATCTCTGGTTACATTACCTTGTTCGTTGATTACTACACGGTTCATTATCTTGTGAGATTCGATAAACAAAAATGTAAGATGCGTAAGAATATCATAAATCTCAGATCGCCCACGGGTGATCTCTATATTCATTTGTTCTTCATCAATACGATAGCAGTTTCTTCTTCTTTTTGGGGGCACTATGGCTTTAAAGTGGGAGTTTTTATACCCTTCTTCGCTAGTTAGATTGATATATCGACATTCTTCAATGCCATACGGCAGTCTGTCTATAACGTACAATAAGCCGTTAAGTTCTACTTTTTCTTCTGCAACAGATCCATAAATTTCTGGACGAAGGATCAATAGTGCTTCTCTAAGAGTATCTCCAGAAACGCCCATAGGTTTATAAAAACCTCTATTAAAAAGATGGCGCATAGTAATATACATGCGTTCTATCGCGCTAGAACTTTCCTGAGCTCTGGTTCTTCCTTGTAATATAAGCTTTGCCATAAATTTTTCCTAGCAAATATAGTTTATTTGTCGATCATAGTAGTAAGGGCGTCTGCTATTTTTCTATCATTAGAAAGTCTGGGAAGCTTATTTTGCCCTCCTAATTTACCAATAGATTTCATATAGTTTTTAAATCCATCTTTGGGAATTATCGTAATTTTTAGGGTTTCTAATATTTTCCCTTCTATTAGATCGTTATAATATGAGTTTTGTCTTCGTAAGGAATTCTCTATCTCTAAAGTTAATACTTCTATATCTTTTGGAATTTCTCTAAATTCTATAAACCATTCATGGTAAGGTAATTTTTTATCCTTTGGATTTACTTGTGGTGCAACGGTAAAATCATTAATTATTGCTCCTGTTTTTTCTGCTCCAATACGAATTGCCTCATCCACTTCTTTACCGATAACATGTTCTCCAAAAGCAGATATAAAATGTTTTATTCTTCCTGAAACTATCACTCTATACGGTGAAACACTGGTAAACTGTACTGTATCCCCAACATTATATGCCCACAATCCTGCATTGGTAGAAACCAATATTACATAGTTAATCCCTTTTTCGACCTCGCCAATAGTTAATCTTTTGGGGTTTTCCTCAAAAAACTCGTCTGCTTTTACAAATTCATAAAATATACCTGAATCTAATTGTAATAGCATTCCTTTTTTGCTCTGTTTATCCTGAAAGGCAAAAAACCCTTCTGAAGCAGGGTATAATTCTATCCCTGCAACTTTTCTTCCAATTAGTTTTTCAAAAGTTTTTTTATACGGTTCAAAATTAACTCCTCCATATATAAAAAGCTCAAATTCTTTAAAAAGTTCTCCTATTTTTTTATTGGTTCGCTGCTGTAGTTTTTCAAAATACATCTGTACCCAAGGAGGAATACCGCTAATTACTGCCATGTTTTGATCTATGGTTTCTTCAACAATAGCATCTACTTTTTTCTCCCAATCTTCCATACAATTGGTTTTCCAGCTAGGCATTCTGTTTTTTTGAAGGTATTTGGGAACATAGTGTGCTACAATTCCTGAAAGCCTTCCTAATAGTATCCCGTTTTTTTCTCCCATTTCGGGGCTTCCCTGAAGAAATATCATCTTACCATCTACAAAATTGGCTTTACCAGTTTCTGCTATATAACATAAAATAGCATTACGTGCTGCTTTTATATGAGTAGGCATAGAATCTTTGGTTAAAGGAATGTATTTTGCACCACTGGTAGTTCCTGATGTTTTGGCAAAATATAATGGCTTACCTGGCCATAGAATATCTTTCTCTCCTTCTATAACTCTATTTACATATACTTTTAATTCTTCATAATCCCTGATTGGGACATTTTTTGCAAAGTCTGAATATGTTTTTATGTTTTGAAAATCATGATCTTTTCCAAAAACAGTATGTTTTGATTTATTTATTAAGCTTTTAAAAACTTGTTCTTGAGTTTTTACGGGGTTAGATGCCCACTTATCTATTTTTTTACGAATACGTTTGGCAAATATTTTGGCTCCTATTGCTTTTAAAGACATATATAATTATTGTTCAAAGTCAATGAAGTTTGTTGGATCTGTTGGATATCCATCCCTCCATAATTCAAAATGCAAATGAGGTCCTGTAGATAATTCTCCTGTTGAACCTGCTGTGGCTATTACCTCTCCTGCCTGAACCTGTTCTCCTTGTTGCTTGGATAACGAAGAATTGTGTTTATAAACAGTAATCAGGTTATTATTATGTTCCAGTATAATCACATGCCCTGTCTCTGCTGTCCATTCAGAAAAAATAACGATTCCGGAAGATGCTGCTTTTACGGGTGTATCTTTGGGAACTGCTATATCTATACCATAATGTTTTTCGTCTACATTATAACTTGAGGTAATATTACCTTTTACTGGCGGAAACAGTGAAAAATCAGAATCTGATTTTTCACTTTCAAACAAACTATACTTATCTTCTTTAGATACTTCTTCACGAAGTTGCATATCTTCTTCTGAGGGGTTAAGATCTACTTCTTCGGGGCTAATTTTTTGAGATTGTATTGCAGAATCTACATCAAACTCCACAGTTTTAACATCTCCGGTAAGCACTTTTCTTATAGATTTATAATATTCCTGATTAATTGCAATTACAGATTCTAAAGAGTCTGTTGTAGCCGCCAATCGGGTGGCTCTTAAATTTAGGGATGTAGAAGAATATCCTGGTATATATTCCCTTAATGGAGTAAATGCGATTAAAAATGTTGTTCCTGCAATAAGAACTATAGAGGTTATAGTAACCATTACAAAAACATTAAGCCTATTAAGTTTAAAGGATATTCGCTCCTCAAAGGTGTCTTCATTAAGGATGACCAGGCGGTACTTATTAAGCAGCTTTTTAGTTATCTTTTTTTGTTCTTTATTTTTTTTTGCCATATAGATTACATCTTCTATAAAGAATGTTCTCAAATCGGTATTATTAATCGCAAATATACGTAATCTACCAATATTAAAATACAACGCTTTGGGATATATAAATCGTCTTAGAAAACTTATAAAATTGTTCTAAAAATTAGTTTTAACAACTTATCCGGATTTAAAAATCCTGTTCATTTTTCAATATCCGGGGTATAATCTCAAAATATGATATAAATAACACCTCTTTAAATGGTTAAAGATTATTAAAATTGTGCAGGTTTCATCATTTCTTACTAACTTTGCATTCTAATAGTTTAAGATCATGATATTATCTAGTATATTTTTAGGAATGATAGGTCCATGGCAAATTGCCCTAATTGTAGGGGCTTTATTACTTTTGTTTGGGGGGAAGAAAATCCCTGAACTAATGAGAGGACTTGGCAGTGGTATAAAAGAATTTAAGGATGCTACAAAAGAAGACGATGAAGATCCTAAAATAGATAAGAAAAAATAATTTTTATTTTACTACATATTACAAACCTCAACTATAGTTGAGGTTTTTTGTTTTTGCCGCTTTTTTTGAGTATAGAGAACATTTTTTAACCCGGATCATCAATGTCGTTAAGTTAAGCTGTATCTTTTTGAGGATTAAATATCTGTAAAAGCAAAATACCCCTTTACTTCCATCCTACGCCGTGATGACAAGCAGAAAGCATTGTGTTTTTAAGCACAGTTCATCCTGCAATTTGTCATCCTGTTGAAGAACGGGAGTGGAATACACCATTAACAAACTTTAAATCAATAGTTTAAACCCTTAACTAAACGACATTGCCCGGATCATGCAATAGAAAATCTATTACACCTTTAATCTACTGCAAATACAGCTGTTACACTTGATTTTTTAATAACCATAGCTCTTCGATAAACCCAGGGTAAACCGCTATGCTAAAACTAAGAAAATCATTGTATTTATGGTATCTCAAAGTCTCATAACGAAGTTCTGTTGCACAATCCGGGTTTAGCCAAAAATAGAAGAATTTTAGCCTCAAGCCGGAGTTGTACTGTTTGAATTTATTTGTATTTGATTACTATTTCTTAATCAATAAGAGAGAGTTGTATCCTTTTTCTGCTTATATCAACCTCTATTACCGTTACCATTAAGTGTTGATGTAATTGTACTACTGCATTAACATCACTAATAAATTCGTTTGCTAATTTTGATATATGAATTAAACCACTTTCTTTGATTCCTATATCTACAAAACAACCAAAATTTGTAATATTATTCACAATTCCTGGTAATTTCATTCCTGTTTTTATATCTGTAATAGCTTTTACATTGGGATCAAACTCAAATACAGTTACTTTTTTTCTGGGATCTACTCCCGGTTTTTCGAGTTCCTTAACAATGTCTGTTAATGTTGGTAGCCCAACCTCTTCTGTAATATAGCTTTGTAATTTGATTTTTGAAATAGCTTCTCTATTACCTATTAGTTCACTTATAGGAACTCCGGTATCTTTTGCCATTTTAGATACCAGCTGGTACCGCTCCGGGTGTACCGCAGAGTTGTCCAACGGGTTTTCAGGGCTTGTAATTCTTAAAAATGCTGCTGCTTGTTCATAGGCTTTACCTCCTAATCTTGGTACTTTTTTTAGTTCTTCCCGAGATTTTAATGCTCCATTTTCGGATCTATAAGCAACAATGTTTTCTGCAAGTTTTTCTCCAATACCCGAGACATAGCTTAATAGAGGTACGCTAGCTGTATTAACATTAATTCCTACACTATTTACACAACTCATTACTACTGTATCCAACTCATTTTTAAGTTTGGTTTGATCTACATCATGCTGGTATTGCCCTACCCCGATTGCTTTAGGATCTATTTTTACTAATTCTGCAAGAGGGTCTGCTAATCTTCTTCCTATAGATACTGCTCCCCGTACGGTAACATCATAGTCTGGAAACTCTGCTCTTGCAATTTTAGATGCAGAATATACAGAGGCTCCGCTTTCATTGACCATAAACACCTGAATTGGTTTTTCGAATGGGATTTTTTTAATAAAAGCTTCTGTTTCTCTGGCGGCTGTTCCATTACCGATACTAATAGCTTCAATTTTATAAGCATTTACCAGAGATCTTATTTTTTTTATTGAAACTGTAGTTTCCCGCTGTGGTGGATGTGGATAGATATTTTCATTATGCAATAAATCTCCTTGCTCATCTAAACAAACCACCTTGCACCCGGATTTAAAACCCGGATCTAGCGCTAATATTCTTTTTTGACCTAGTGGAGAGGCTAGCAAAAGTTGTTTTAGGTTTTGGGCAAATACATTTATGGCATTGTCATCTGCTTTTTCTTTAAATTGATTTAATATTTCTGTAGAAATTGCAGGGGCTAACAATCGTTTATATGCATCTGATATTGCTAAAAAAACATGATCTGTGCATGCTTCAACATTGGTTTTTATTATTACATTATCAATAATGTCTAGTGCATCATCCTCTGGCACTGCAATTTTTACTCTTACTATTTTTTCATTTTCGGCTCTTAAAATTGCCAATAACCTATGCGACGGGCATTTATGTAATGGCTCTTCCCAATCAAAATACTGTTGGTATTTTTGAGCATTTTCGTCTTCTTTTTTGGTTTTTATAACTGCAGAGGCTATTGTTGCTTTACGTTGATACAATTTTCTTAGTCCATTTCGGATTTTTTCATCTTCGTTAATCCATTCTGCTATAATATCTCTTGCTCCTTGCAGTGCTTCTTCTTCAGATGCAACAATATCGTTTAAGTAATTGGATGCAATAAAAAGAATTTCTTCTTCCTTTTGTTGCATAATAATTTTTGCCAAAGGCTCCAGACCTTTCTCTTTTGCTACAGTTGCTTTTGTTTTTTTCTTTTTCTTGTATGGCAAATAAAGATCTTCTACTTCTGTGAGGGTTTCTGCTAATAAAATTCTTTTCTGTAATTCTGGTGTTAGGGCTTCTTGTTCTTTAATAGTAGCAAGTACGCTTTCTTTTCTTTTTTCTAATGCTTCAAAAGCTGCTTTATATTTTACAATTTCACCAATAACTACCTCGTCCAGATCTCCCGTCATCTCTTTACGATATCTGGCAATAAAAGGTATTGTTGCCCCATCGTTTAAAAGAGAAATAGTTTTTGTGATTTGTTTTTCTGAAACAGGGATCTGCTTCGCTATAAAAGAAATAATCTGCATCAATATTTAATTTTTTATTTTAAACCTTCATTGTTTACAAACAAAGGCATCCTCCTATTTAAAAAGCCAAAAGAACACATCCTAATCCTAATAAGATGGATTTTTTTGACTTACACCATTTTAACATATTGAAAAAATAAAGACCAAAGGTAAAACACATACTTCATATTGTTATATTCTACTCAAAAAATAACATGATAAAATTTTTATACAGCCTTGTTTTATTACGTTGTATTCATATTTTATGAGGATACATATAATGCTAAATTGAAGGTTTTATTTTATGCTAAAAAATATTTTTTTGTGTAAGCTATAGATTTTTGTAGGATCAGAAGTGGCAAAAAGCTTATTCAAAGTGTACTGTTTTTATTATAGCTTCCAGTTCAAACATATTGTCTCTTTTGTCTAATGAAGGGGCAAACACAAAACCTTCTAGCACCATCAGCCTGTTATTGGCAGTATCTTCAATAACATAATTTACAAATGGTCCTGCCATAAAACGATCTTTTATTTCCCATGTTCCTTTAGTTTCGAATGTAAATTTATTGTCTAATGTAGTCTCATAAATATAAGGTGCGTATGCTTCTTCTGTAATAAAACTACCAACTTCGGAGGTTGGGATTTTTGCAATTCCTATAGAGTCTCTCATTTTTATAATACTAGAAATAGTGTTTGAATCTTTAGATACAATACCTATAGGCAGTTCATATATCATTAGGTTCATACTACCATGAGAGATATCTTTTCTAATCCAGAAAAATTTATCTTCTTCTATAGCAATTCTATATGCGGTTGGAATATTTAAGGTTATTCCTAGTTTTTCTTGTAGTTGAGGTATTTTTTCTAAAGACTTTTTGATTCGTCTTTGTTTTTCTTGTGTTTCTGCAAGTTTATATTTTGAAACGATCGTTTCATGGTGTTTATTAATTAAATTAGTAATCTCATCATCTGTTTGTCCTGTAATTACTACCCCTACTTGTGGAGTAGCAAATTTATTAGTTAATATGCTATAATTACTTTTTTCTTCTTTCCCTTTTTTAATCCAAAGAAAAGTTCTGTTTTTTCTTGCTAAGCCATAAAATGCTTCCTCTGGCATTTGCCTCATTGAAAACAAAGGTTCTTCCTGAGGTAAACCGGGGACTTCTGCTCCAAAAAATTTGCGAATGGTATCTCCAATATTGCTTTTCCATAATTCATTATCAATTACGACAGAAAGTTCATTTATTTTTCCTACAGAATGTGCCATTGCACCCATTGGTGCTTTTTTTTCATCTTTTTGGTTTTTTTTACAACCTGCTATACAAAGCAAACAAATGGCTACTAAAATGGATATTTTTTTCATAAGGGAATCTTTGCGGTTATGATTTTGAAAGTTTCAGTTTCATACCTGGTTTTATACCACTACCGCTAATATCGTTCCAATTTTTAAGATTCTCTACAGATACTCCTTCAAATTTTTGAGAAATACTCCACAAAGTATCTCCTGTTTTAACTGTATACTCTTCAGAACTGTTATTTACTACCTTGGTTATTGTTTTGGTAGTGTTTTTTGGTTTATCAATAACTGGTATGCGTGAATGAATTGTTAAACGCTGACCGACTCTAAGATTATTACTTCGCAAACCGTTCCATTTTTTAATCTGGCTAACTCTTACTCCGTACTTTCTTGCAATCTTTCCTAAAAAATCTCCATTGCGAACCCGATATCGAATTGCATCATTGGCTTCAAAATATTTGGGCAATGGTTTTTCCCGCTTATCAAACTCTGCTTTTGCCAAAGTATATATTTGATTTTCATTGGCTACAAATGGTCCTATTTTATCCAATGGTAACCGCAACACATAATTTTCATCTTTAATATAGGGGATGATATCTAATTTATATGAAGGATTTAGAAATTGCAGCTCTTCAATATCTATATTCATATATTCAGATACCTGATCTAGGGATATCATTTGTTTTACTTGTATTGTATCGGTTTCAAAATAAGCAAATTCTGGTTTTCTTGGTTTAAAGCCGTGCTTATCTGCGTATTCAAAAATATACATTGTTGCCAAAAATGCTGGTAAATATCCCGCAGTTTCTCTGGGCAGGTTATGTCTGATGTTCCAATAATTTGTATATCCTCCACTACGACGAATTGCCTTGGTAACGTTTCCTGGTCCAGAGTTATAGGATGCTAATGCAAGATCCCAGTCTCCAAATATTTTATACAAATTTGCCAGGTATTTACAGGCTGCTTTTGTTGCCATAATTGGATCCATACGTTCGTCTACATAAGAGCTTACTTCTAACCCAAACATTTTACCGGTGCCAAACATAAATTGCCATAATCCTGTAGCTCCTACTCTGGATTTTGCTCTGGGTTTTAATGCAGACTCTACAATAGCCAGATATTTTATTTCTAAAGGTATATTTTGATTATCTAATTCTTGTTCAAAAAGAGGAAAATAAAAGTCACTAAGTGCCATTAATCGTTCTAAATGTTGATGCCTGTTTTTTAAATAACTTTTTATTACACTCTCTAACGCAGGATTATATTCTACATTAAAAGGTGTACGGGCATTCAATTTTTTTAATCTGGCTTTTAATGTATCTGTAGGAAGATCAACATATTCTACTGGTTCATACTCCAGATTTGCAACAGAGTTATAAATAGTATCGTATAAATCAGAATTATACAATTCTTGTTTCCATAAGGAATCGAGGTGTGACATTTTGGGATAATCCTTTGTCACGTACATTACACTATCTTTTATACTGGTAGATGTTATCGTTGTAGTTTGTAATTCTCCACTCGTTTTAATCATCTTAGTGGTATCTATTACTCTAACCGTATTTTTTTTAAAATCAAGTTTTTCTTTTAAAACAATCTCTTTGTCTTTTACCAGGGGCGATTGTTTTTTTGGGTGTTCTTGTCCTGTTAAAGAAAAAGAAAGAAAAAAGAAAGAAAAAAATAATATATGGTATTTATTCATTGTACAAATTCGTTTATTGAAATTGTTTAAAATTTATATTTATTTGGCAATATGTATTGTTTTTAACACCTTATCAACCGTACAATAGCGAAAATCGTATTTTTTTTCTAAATCACAAAAAATCAAGGCGTTAAAAACACTAAAAAACCGGTTAAAAAAACCGGTTTTTCTTAATTTTTGAAAAATTTATGCTTTTTCTTACAAAAAATTATCCTATTGCTGCAATTCCTGGTAATATTTTACCTTCAAGACTTTCCAACATAGCTCCTCCTCCGGTAGAGACATAACTTACTTTATCTCCAAAACCAAATTGTTTTACTGCTGCTACAGAGTCACCTCCTCCTACCAGTGAAAATGCTCCTTTTTCTGTTGCTTCTACAATAGATTTTCCAAGAGCTATGGTTCCTTTGGCAAAGTTTTCCATTTCAAATACCCCAAGAGGTCCGTTCCAGAGTATTGTTTTGGATTGTAAAATAACTTCATGGAATTTCTTTATGGTCACGGGTCCTACATCCAATCCTTGCCAACCATTAGGGATCATGTTTACATCCATCACATCTGTATTTGCATCATTGCTAAAAGCATCGGCACCCAACACATCTACAGGAAGATGAACCTGTACTCCTTTTTCTTTTGCTTTTCTTAAAATCTCCAGTGCTAATTCTTGTTTATCATCTTCGCAAATCGAATCTCCAATTTGTCCTCCTTGTGCTTTGATAAAAGTATATGTCATTCCACCACCAATAATCAAATGATCTATTTTATCCAAAATATTTTCGATAATCGTGATTTTTGAAGATACTTTTGATCCTCCTAATATGGCGGTAACTGGTTTTTCACCGCTTTTAAGAACTTTATCTATACTTTCTATTTCTTTTGCCA
This sequence comes from Aquimarina sp., assembly GCF_977115655.1. Classification (NCBI taxonomy): domain Bacteria; kingdom Pseudomonadati; phylum Bacteroidota; class Flavobacteriia; order Flavobacteriales; family Flavobacteriaceae; genus Aquimarina; species Aquimarina sp. Next base: position 8,484 of record NZ_CDSBKO010000016.1, on the reverse strand, counting down.
ATAAATTACCAAAACATTTATTATCTGCAAAAAACTGTGCTACAATAGTTGTGGATGCATGCGCCCTATGTGCTGTACCAAAAGCATCATTAACATAAATATCCCCTAGTTTTGATAACTGCTCAGCAAAGGCAATATCTCCACTGGTTTCTTCTTCATAAAATCTTAAATTTTCTAACAATAAAACTTCTCCCGGATTTATAGCTGCAACAGCTTCTTCTGCATCTTTACCAACACAATTTGCCACATATTTAACTTGCACTCCAAGAACGTATGATACCTTGTCTATAATATGTTTTAACGAAAATTCGTTTTGTACTCCCTTTGGTCTTCCCAAATGAGACATCAAAACAGCACTACCTCCATCTTCCAAAATTTTGATTATCGTTGGTTTGGCAGCTTGTATCCTGGTATCATCTGTTACTTCAAATTTTTCGTTCAAGGGAACATTAAAGTCTACCCGTATTAATGCTTTTTTATTTTCGAAATTAAAATCGTGAATTGTCTTCATCTTAATGGATTGGTTTTTCGCAAACGAAAATAATTCTATTTCCTCAAAAACAGTTAAATCTGGAAGAAAAATTACTCCGAAATAAGAGTAATTTTTCACTTTTATTGAATGTTTAGAAAAAACCCTTTTTCAATAAAAAAATCTTATTTGATTTATAGTTTTACATTTTTTACATAAATATTATTTTTTACCATTATAAATTTGCGAATCCTAATAGTACGCACCGTTCTTATTTTTATATTTGCCTCATGCTTTTTTCGGACATACTAGGCCTTACACATATAAAGAGTTATCTAACCACAAGTGCTAACCGCAACAGGATTCCTCATGCACAGCTTTTTGTGGGAGCAAATGGTAGTGGAACCCTGCCTATGGCTATAGCTTATGCACAATATGTGCTTTGTCAAAACCAAAATGGTGAAAATACGGAGGGTAACCACGCCTGCAATATTAAATTCGATCACCTTGCTCATCCTGATTTGCATTTTGTATACCCTGTAGCTGTAAACGATAAAGTTAAAAAACATCCTACTTCTGGTCATTTTGCAGAGGAATGGAGAAAATTTGTTAGAGAAAACCCCTATGGTAGTATTTTTGATTGGTATCTTTCATTAGGGATTGAAAATAAACAAGGACAAATAGGAGTAGATGAAGCGTTAGAGATTGTAAAAAAACTTTCGCTTAAAAGTTATGAGGGCGGATATAAAATAATGTTAATCTGGATGGCAGATAAAATGAATACTGCCGCATCCAATAAACTTCTCAAATTAATTGAAGAACCTCCTGCCAAAACTATTTTTATCCTAATAACTGAAGATGAAGAGCAACTTATACAAACTATCAGATCTAGGTGTCAGGTTTTACATTTTCCCCCATTAGGAGAGCAGGTAATAAAGGAAGCTCTTCAAAAAAAAGAAAACCTATCGGATAGTGAAGCTTTAAAAATAGCACATCAGGCAAATGGGGATTATAGCAAAGCTTTACACCTGTTACACCATGATGGTGGTGATGACCAGTTTGAAGAATGGTTTATACAATGGGTGCGTACTGCTTTTAAAGCTAAAGGCAATAAATCTGCTGTAAATGATTTAATTACCTGGAGTGAATCTATTGCTTCTACAGGAAGAGAGACTCAAAAAAAATTTCTGAATTATTGTTTGGATTTTTTTAGACAAGCAATGTTGCTTAATTATGGTGCCAAAGATTTGGTTTTTTTAGAACCTACTACCAAAGGTTTTAAATTAGAAAATTTTGCCCCTTTTATTCATGGGGCTAATATTATAGATATTTGCAATGAATTACAGGATGCAGCATATCATATAGAACGAAATGGCAATGCAAAAATAATTCTTACAGATCTGTCTATAAAATTAACCCGGCTTCTTCATAAAAAAGATTAAAGCTATTTATCTTTATATTCGTTCTTAAAATCTTGTTCTATATTTGATTTACTAAACTACTTACTCATGGATAATTTTATAAATAATATTGTTTCGATAACTATCTTATTATTTCTTCTTATTACATTTTTACAATCTGGTATAGATAAAATAATGGATTGGAAAGGAAACCTAGGATGGTTAAAGGAGCATTTTGCAAAGACCTTTATGGGCAATATCGTTCCTTTGCTTTTGGGTATTGTTTTAATTATTGAAATGGTTACGGCTATATGTTGTATTATAGGAATCTATACCCTAATTACCAACAACGATATCTTTTTTTCAGTTCTGGCTATGTTTTTGGCTTGTATTACTCTTTTAATGCTGCTATTTGGGCAAAGAGTAGCAAAAGATTACCCTGGCGCTTTAACAATTACTTGTTATTTTATCGTGGCTGTTTTTGGTTTGTATGTAATTTCATTATAATACTTTTTATAATTGGCATAAACAGGTAGTAAGATTAAACCCGGATCATGCAATAGAAAATCTATTACATCTTTAATCTACAGCAAATACAACCCGTTACACTTGATTTTTTAATTTAACTCATAGCCCTTCGATAAACTCAGGGTAAACTGCTATTCTAAAACCAAGAAAATCATTGTATTTATGGTATCTCAAAGTTTCATGACGAAGTTCTCTGTGCATGATCCGGGAAATGTCGTTAAGTTCTGTATCTTTTTGATTAAATATCATCATCTGTAAAACAAAATACCCCTTTACTTCTAAATTCTTAACTTAATGACATTGATGATCCGGGTTAAACAATAAAAGCGCCCTTTTGGCGCTTTTATTGTTAATTATATATTATATATATCAATACGTACATCCACATTTACTTTGCCTACACCCAAAATCAAATCCTAGTGTAATCATGTGGGATCCTGCAGCTGTTGTTGGTTGTAATACCTCATTAACATTAATCTGATATCCATAAGCTACATAAAAATTAGCTTTTTTAATACCTATCATAGGAGACACAGACAAAGGTTTAAAATCCTGATCGACCAAAGATCGAAGACTAATCCCTGCCCAGTAATAATCTCCTCTGTGCATTTTACGTACTTTTAAGTTAAGATCTGTTGTAGAACGACCATCACCCGCAAAATTTTGATATAGTACAGATGGTTCTACTTCTATATCGCTAAATTTATGATAAAACGTATATCCGGTATATAAATAATAGTTCTGTATTTGCGATGGTTCTGTAGGGTTAAAATCATCTATCTGCTTTTGTAACAAATTTACGGCATTGGCACTCAAAAAGAATCTTCCTAATCGATATAATAATCCTATATCAAAATTAGAATCATTTACACTTATATCTGGTAACCCTGGATTTACTGGGTTATCAGGATCTCCGTTATTAAACTTAGAAGTATCAATACCAAACTGGGTAAACTTATAACTAATACCAAACGAAAGGTATTGATTATCATACTCACTTAATGTTAAATGGTGTGCAAAAGATAACTGAATACCTTTTTGTGTGGTAAAACCATTATGGTCATTAAAAAGGATTGCTCCTACTCCTGATCGGTCTGATATCCTACCGTCTATAGATAAAGATTGTGTTCCCGGGGCATCTTCTATACTCACCCATTGTTCAAAGCCAGAACCTCTGATCTGCCAGCAATCTCCAATACCTGCATACGCAGAGGATATCAAATACGGGTTATCTGCTATATATTGGTTTTGTACAGGTGCAAAAAACTCCTGTGCAAAAGTGCAATAGGTTGCAAATAGACTAAATATTACAATATACTTCTTCATCTAACATTAAAAATTACAGATCATTAACTTTTCTCTTTCAATATCTTATGGTTTTTCCATATAGTTTATAACTCACCCAGACTATTAAATATTATCTATATAATGTAAAGTGACCTGTAAACTCTCTGTTATCTATATCATTAAGGATAATGGTATACCAATAATCCCCCGATGGAAGTTGTTTACCTTGGTAAAGACCATCCCATCCTTGTTGATTTCCTTTAAACTCTGCCAACATTCTACCATATCTGTCAAATACCATTACTTCCATATTTTCAAAAAAGAACGGATCATCTGGATTAGGAGTTATTTGTCTTGGATACCAGAATCTCTCTTCAATACTAGTATTTGGCTTATCTGGGGTGAAATAATTTGGAATACGAATATTAATGTATGTAATATTTTGTACCGTTAAAACTTCACAACCATCTGCATCTACAACTCTTAATACATAATCTGCAGTTTTTCGTATGGTAAAAATATTACCGTCTAACTCTGTAAAGTCAGATGGCTCTAATTGTTCTAGGGTCATTCCATTTTCCAAAATTGTAAAAGAGAAAGAATAGAAAGGTTCCTTATCGAATCTTCTTCCTCCAGAAGCTATAATCTGATACTCATTAGGATCTTGCGAATTACCTGTCATTTGAGCAACTGGTATTGCTAACGGTGTATAATTAAAGATTTCAATTGTATCTACCGTTCTTGTACATCCCTGAAACTCCATAACTCCTTCATATTCTCCCGGGGTTACTTCAAAAACACCTGTTAAATTAGAGTTGTTAGCAGGATTAGGAGTGCCATTAATACCATTTAAAGTATAGATTATACCTAAATTTCTGGACTCATCGATAATATTAAATTCTACAAAATACTGTTCCTCTCTTGTCATTATCGGGTTTCTAGGTTCTGTATAATCATATACAGGACATACCAATCTTGGTATCAAAGTAGCTCCCAGATTAACTCCAGGTTCAATTTCAATATTAAATGCTCCCTGGCAATTTGCATTATTTTGAGAATCTCTAATAAATAATGTAGTAGTTCCTCCCGGAAGATTATCAATAAATAAGTTAGCAGGATCTAATACTGGTTGATAATTTACTCCATCAATACTCCAGAAATAACTTGGATCTGCAGGGTTAGCTGGTGGTAATCCTCCTGTTATAGATACATTTGCTGTACCATTCATATCTCCTGCACAATCCTCTGGAGTTGTTGCGGTTATAGTAGCCAAAATTGCTGCTGGTTCTATAATTATGATATTTGTTTCTTCTACCGGACAACCTTTACCATCTTCTACCTCTACTCTATAGGTATCAGCTGGTAAATCTATAAACGTATGTTCCCCGTTAAGATTATCTATATCATCTTCTAAGAAAGTGTACACCGCATTACCCGCACTATTATATAGTGAATAGAAATATGGATTAGTTCCTCCTCTAGGACCTGATGGAGGTGGAATTCTATTAATTTCTACACGAATACTACCATCGGTTTCCCCATTACAAGAAATTGGAGTAGCAGAAATAGTTATATCAAGTTCTAATGGTTGACGTATTTCAAATGGAGTAACAATATCAACACAATCACCACTAGTTACCGTATAGGTATAAGTACCAGCTAATAAGTCTCCAAAGAAACTTGCTGTTTGTGGGCCAACAGCAACCACTCCTCCTAAATAGTCCGTTCCTGAAATACTATACATATAGTTACCTAATCCTCCTGTTGCAACTGCATCGATCGAACCTGTAGGCTCACTATAACATACTATCGATATGTTATTTAAATCTAACGTTACCACAAATGGCTCTGGGTCTCTAACTTGAATTCTAGTAGAAGCCGGAGATTTACATAGGTTGCTATCTCTTACATAAAAATCATAATCCCCTGCTGGTAAATTTAAGAAGGTATCACTTACTTGCCAAGTTATGGTAACTCCATTATCACTACTAACTCCAAATTCATATCCTGGAATTCCTCCTCCGGGAATAACCTGAATGTTGTTAGGGTTTGCAGTAAGACAGCTTATACCTGTAGGAGTAACATCTATAGTTACTGCTGGTGGCGCATTAATAACTACTGGATTTTGAGTGATCTCACAATTAAGGTTATCCGAAACTGTAACTATATAATTTCCTGGTTTAAGATCTTCCCATCTATACGTATCTGTAGTGCTAGACAAACGTCCGGACTGTGATCCATCAGGGAACGTTAACATAAAGAAATATGTTCCTGCTCCTTGACCTCCTGTTGCTGTTGCAACAATAACACCATTTTCACTATCTGCACAAGCCAATGTTGTTGGTGCAATAACATTTAATCCTATTGGCACAGGTGGTTGGATATTTATATTTCCTGTAGCTTCACAATTATTAGCATCTCTAACTCTAACCACATAATCCAGTCCTGCCGGAGCAACTCCTGCATCTAATCCAAATCCTCCAAATCTTGGATCTGTACCAAAAGGTACTAAGATCGCTCCACCTGACGTTTCTAACTGATACTGGAATGCTCCTGTGCCTCCTGTTGCAACAGCCTCTACTGTTGCATCATCTCCAGGATTACATGTTTCATCTTGTATTTGATTTACAGTAACCGTTATTGGAGTTGGTTGGTTTATGGTAGCTGTATTAGAAACTTCATCGCAGAAAGGCGTAGCTAATGCCTCTACTGATACTCGGTAAGAACCTCCAGATAAACCACTTATTGTTAATGGGTTTGTAGTAGTATTAGCACCAGTACTTGGAATCACAACTGCTCCTGTTACTGTATTTGTTACTGTATAATTATATGCTCCTGTATAGCCTCCAATATTCAATGACAGCTCTCCCGTGGTAGCTCCTGCACACAATACATTTGTAAGTGTAGTAAGTGTAGCTGTTATCGTATCAAATGGTGCTATAGTATATGGTGTGGTGTCTATAAAACATCCCGTACCCTGGTCTGTAATCCTGAATACATAAGAACCAACACTTGGTAATGCAAAAGTAGCAATAGTTTGAACTCCTGCAGGAGGATCCACATTACCTGTTCCTGCAACTACTCCTAACTGACCTGGTACTGCTCCACTTATTTCTGAAAAATCAAATGGACCTACACCTCCTGTTATAGAAACAATAACCGTCTCCGGATTATCACATGAAATTACTCCTGCATTAACAGCTCCTGTATCTCTGGTAACTGTAGGGTCTGTCATAATCGGGAATGCCGGTACAATAACATCAAAAGTAGCAAATGCACAATTATTGTTATCCGTAACTGTAAAGGTATATGTTCCCGCAACTGTAGCGGTAACATTATATTGTACTCCTGCGGTTGCTCCATCTGCATCTGCAACATCGGTCTCTGATCCACTGGCTGCTCCTGTATATGAAACATCATAAGGCGCAGTACCGCCCGTAATAGTTAAGGTAATTACCGGGAATATATCTGCATTAGATGCACTACAACCATAAGCTGTCTGAGAATCTGTTACATTAAGTGCTGCCGTAGGACCGCCTATGATAATCTCTAACGAAGTGCCTGAACATCCTTTATTTGAAGTAGCAACTACTTCATAACTTCCTGCAGGAAGCCCAGTAAATAATGGGGCTGCTTGTGGACCTGCTATAGTAGCTCCTCCTCCAAATGGACGAACTATATACGTATACGGTGTGTGATCATCTGCCGTAGGATCCAAGCTTACCAAAATAGTACCATCATTTCCTCCAAAACAAGAAACAGGGGTCGGAACTCCGGATGGAATTGGGTCTAAGAACGTAGGTATTATTATATCAAAACTTGCTGTACATCCTCCCGGTGCCGGTGGATTTGGACCAATTCCACTGTCATTAACTTCTACTCTATAATTGCCTGGCAATATTCCTGTAGCACCCGGTATTGTAGTACTTGTAAAAGTAACCTGATCTGCTCCGGGACCTGGTGTCTGTGTAACTCCTGCTACTGCAAGCCCTCCTCCATCTAATAAAGTAAAAGTGAAGTTTCCTGGATTTGCCGTAATATCTGAACCACCACTTACCGTAGCTACAATAGTACCATCATTATCACGACACGTAGGCTCTGTCATGGTAGCTGTTACTATCAACTCTGGGTATATCGTGATAGTTTGTGGCAACGATGGGCATCCGTTTTCATCAAAAACCCGTACACTATATGTACCTGGTACAGAAACTGTGAATTGATGTTCTGCAACTGTAACTCCATTTCCACGAACAGGAGCATCGACCACGCCTGAAGGATGTGTTAATTCATAACTTAAATCTCCTGAACCAGGCGGCACAACCACACTTGTTGTAGCAGTAACTGTAAATGTATAGTCATTATCAAAAGTACAAGGATCATCTACAAATCCAGGTATAGGATTCAATACTGGTGGTGCAACAACTCCTGGTATCGTAATCTCTTCAGAAGTTACGCAACCATTAGCATCTTCAACAAAAATAACCCATGTCGTATTGGTGGCAGGATCTAAATCAAAAACCCCTGTTAATGGATATACACCCGGGTCTGGTTGTGGTGCTGCTCCTGCAACTGCTGCAAAACTATAAGGACCAACTCCACCTGTAGCCTGCATAGTAACAGTCGATAAAAGATCATTACAGTGAGGTATTGTCGCACTATTCATAATTAGTGTTAATACGGTTGGCTGGTCTATGGTAGCTGTATTAGAAACTTCATCACAGAAAGGCGTAGCTAATGCCTCTACCGATACTCGGTAAGAACCTCCAGATAAACCACTTATTGTTAATGGGTTTGTAGTAG